>CBINJX010000064.1:0-11453 GCA_966251085.1 uncultured Verrucomicrobiales bacterium | reverse complement strand
GCTCACAGTATAGCGGTGGAATGTTTGGAGGTGTGGGTGCTGTGGGTATGGATGGATCGTTCGGCGAGCTCGGCTTTGGAAGTCCCGGGCTGGGTGCGACATGGTATTATACTGGTGGGAATATATGGTAGTAAGCGTAGCCAAGGATAAAGCCGCAGGCTGTCCTATGTAGGCAGAGTAAACCTCGATCGCCCCTTCCCTTTCGACGGCTCAGCAGGATTCATCCTGAATGGTCGCTGAGGGGAAGGGGCGAATCATGTCCCCAGTCCGTTGGGATTTGACCGGGCGCAAGTAGTGCATGCTCCCAATTGGATGAGGGGAAGTTCGGTAATCGATTGGCAGGTAGAGCATCCGCGTCCCGGTGATTTCAATAATCTCTTCCACACCAGCGGCTTGGTGGGCTGAGAAGCCATCGAGGTCGATCTATAACTGTTTCAGCGAAGTTATCTCGCCCTCAGGCCTGGGCTGTAGGACACGTTAGAAAATGCATCATCTAGATCTGCTGGAAATGCGCAGGATGGCGTTGCAATTACCTCCTGTTTCTCATCGAGTCTCAATGCGTTCGCTTGAAAGTCAGGAGGGGGGCGGGCTATGTCGTGGGGAGCGTTAGTAGCACCCTCTGCAAATTGGGAAGTGCGCCGATGTCGTGTTTGCCTGCGCCGCGCCGTTTGGAGGAAGGCATTAGTATTTCGGCTTGGCGTTTGAGTTCTGTTTTGGTTTTTTATATAAGAGAATGAAGCTGTCGAAAATCTCAACTGCGGTCTGGCTGGCCTCTCTGTTGTGGGTGCTCCCCGTTCCTATGGTGTTTGCAGACGAACGGGATTTCGTGGGGAGGCTTGAGCAAATGAAGGATGATACCTTGGCCCGCCAGCGTCCGCCGACGGAGCCGAGCCTTAGAGAGGCAGACTTCATAGTCGTCTACTACAGCGCGATGTGGTGCGGCGCTTGCGATAGTGTCGAAGCACGGCTGAAAGCACTTTATAAGAATGCGGAGTTCGCTCCCCATTTCGCGGTAGTCATGGTGAGTCATGACTTCGACGAGGCTCGTTGGAAGGAGCACGCCAGCAAGGTACCCTGGTCGACTGTCCGATTTGCCGTGGAGCACCACAAACACGAGAATCCCTTCTTGTCGACAATAGGCCGGCGTGCTTTGCCCGGGCTTATCCTCTGTGCTTCCGATGGTACAGTTTTGGCGGAGACCTACCTTAATGGGAAGTGGGTAGGGCCGGATTATGTGATCAGTGAACTGCGGAAGCGGATACGAGCTCTCTCTGGGAGCTCATCAGATCGTCAAATGCGCTCTAAAGGGCGAGGGAGTAGCCGGAAGCGCGAGAATGGGTCTTCCAATGATCGAACCAGTGGATATTGAGGCTTTGGTCAGGTCGCCGGAGATGTTCCACAAGGTTTTGGCTGTTGCTGGCGGCCTTATCTTGCTGAATCTCGGTTCGTTTGATTATTTGGTGCAGTGGGAATATGCCAATGCTCGGACTGCGTGGGAGAGAAGCGGCCGCCCAAACGGCTTTTTCTGGCGGATACGGGACCGACGCGCTCGTGCTAGTGATGCAGCAAAGATACTCCGATCTTTCGTTTGGATTTTTTCGTCGCCTCCATGGACCTCAGAGTCACTGTCCTGCCGGTTGGCACTGGCTATATATAGATTTACGGGGTTCACGTGGCTTTTCGGCCTGGCATGCATTGTGTACGTGAAGTTTTTCCAATGAATACCACGAGGGTGATAACGGATGGCGTTCATGGGTAGCTGACGGTCAAAAGTCAGCGCTGCCGGAGTTCAACGCTATTAGACGTGCCAAAGGGGTCGGTCGAAGGGGGCGATGCTTGGATTCAATTCTGGACTGAGCTGAAGCGGGGCCGGTACTCAGCTCTGCCGACTATGGCCAGAAAAGCGCGTGAAGAGTATCCCGGAGCGGTGTATCACGTGCTGGACCGGGGAGACCGAAGGAAAGCAATCTTTCGCGATGATGAGGACCGGAAGCTGTTCCTGGCGACCTTGGGACAGGCTTGCCAGCGTATAGGCTGGCGAGTCCATGCGTGGGTGTTGATGAGCAACCACTACCATCTGCTGCTGGAAACCCCGGAAGCAAACCTGGGGCGGGATCGGGGTCAGGTTGTGAATTCACACTGGACGTTGCCTTTATGAGGTCGTCACGGCTATTGGCAATCAATGGCCAGAAGAGCGCGCGTTGAATATGCAGGGGCAGTATACCACGTGCTGGATCGCGGAGACCGGCGCGAGGCGATCTTTGTGGATGATCAGGACCGGCTACGCTTCCTGGCAACTTTGGGACAAGCCTGCCAACGTACAGGCTGGCGAGTTCATGCCTGGGTGCTGATGAGCAACCACTACCATCTGCTGATCGAGACACCGGAAGCGAACCTGGTCGCTGGAATGCAATGGTTGCAGACGGCGTACACTGCGCGCTTCAATCGCCGGCACCGCCTTTGTGGACACCTCTTCCAGGGACGCTACAAGGCGATGGTAGTCGATGGGGAAGCGCAGGGATACTTCGCAACCCTCGCTGACTACATCCATCTCAACCCGGTGCGGGCGTACCTTGTGCGTCCAGAGGACCGGCTTGTGGATTACCGGTGGAGCAGTTACCCGGCCTGCGTCACTGGGCGAGACCGGCCGCCCTGGATGGAGACTGCACGGGTGTTGGGTGAAGTCGGTGTGGAGGATGCCTCCGAAGGGCGGCGCCGGTATGCGCAAAGAATGCGGAAACGAGCAGTGGCAACTTTGTCCGGAGAGGATGGCGGAAGCGGATCAGGTACGGAAACCTTGGATTGAGAGTCAGAATCAAGGAGTAAAGCCTTTCACGGGCGTTGCGAAGATGCCTTCCTGCGAATAGATTGAATACGTATGAGCGTTCTCGAAGCCGCCATGGAAGAACTGAAAGCCTTGCCGCCACACAAGCTGGTGGAGGCAGCGCAGTTTATCCATCGGTTACGGGAAAATAGCCTTGCGGAGAGGTTGGCTGCACTGGAGCAAGCTGGAGGAGCGCTTAGCTCCGATGAGGCCGATGCCATGGATCGCGCTGTCGCCGAGTGCCGCCGGATCGACGCCAATGAGTGGTAGTGTCTTGTTGGATACGACGGTGGCAATCGATCACCTGCGCCGCCGCAACGCTCAACTCGTGCAGCATCTGCAAAGTGGTGGGTTGCTCTACTTGCCTTTGACGGGTTTGGGGGAGCTTCACGCCGGAGTCGAGTGCTCTTCGCAACCAGTTCGGGTGCTTGCAGGCGTGCAGGCTCTGTTGAACTCTGTCACAATCCTTCATCCTGACGAGGCAACCGCACGGCATTACGGCAGGATCTATGCCGAGTTGGCCAAGGCTGGAACGCCAATTCCGCAGAATGACATCTGGATCGCAGCGCTCGCTCGGGAATATCAGATGCCTATTGCAACCCGGGACAATCACTTCAGCCGTGTCGCAGGGGTGAGTGTCTTCAATTGGTAGAGTGGTCAAAGGGGCGATGCTTGAACTCGCCGCTGGACTGAGCTGAGGCGGGGCCGGTACTCAGCTCTAACGACATGACCAGAGAAGCGCGTGATAAATGAGGGTGCGCTGACAAGGGAGGAAGAAAAGGAGATGGAGGAGCAAATGGCTGACCTGGAGAAGCTATCGATCGAAAACGCCAGGATTCTGGCTCAGCGCCACAAAGCCAATAAGGATCGCCGTCCATCGAAGCGCCAGAAAGCCATTGAAGCTTGAGGATTTGGCAACGAGTCGAAAAGAGGGCGGAGGGAAGATGTGAATATTGCCAGGTGCCGCAATGGATTGTTTCTCATCACCCATCCTCGTCTGCGCTACTCATTGACGCCTTCTTATGGCGCAGTAGTGTTCCTGAAATTACTTTTTCCGGTTTCGTACGGCTATGAAGCGCAGCCACATGATTTCACCACCACCGACTGATGGCGCCGGGTGGTTGATGGAAATGAAAGCCGCTGATCGGCTCCGGCTGGCGACGATGCCTCAAGGCGAGGCTCAGCGAATGGTGAGCCTCCATTTATCTGAACCGTTGCGGGATGTAACGCCTGCGGATGCTGGCTTTGGGCCCGGGCTTACAGACGACGAGGATGGCGCTTTGGAATAGTGCCAGTCTGAAGACAGTTTACACCGGTCTGATCGCATCCGGCGCGGAGTTCGTGGTGATCGGTGGGCAGGCGATCAATCTCTGGAGTGAGCATTATCGCTTGAAAGGGGAAATTCCCGACCAGACCTGGGCGGCGCACGTGTTCGTTGCTGAAAGGCCGCGATAGTTTCTCCTGCGCTTGACACACGCTCAGGCAAACTGCCCCGGTCCTTCAGACCGCGAAAGCTTTCTTCTGATTCCCAGGCCTGTCGGCCTGGGCTAAGTTACAACGCTCCGTTGGAGCTGAGAAATGCCGATACAAAAGCGGCGTTCGGTTTGAATGCAGCCCGGCTGCTTGGGATGGGCCGCCGATCACCCGGCAGCCCGCCCCCACTACCCGCTACCCCCGCGCCACAATCACCCGCGCATGCTCCAGAATGGACGCTCGCAGCCGCTTCGGCTCGAGCACCTCGATGTGCATCCCCCAGTGAAGCAGCGCGTGCTCCAGTTCCGGGGTGACTGCGAGATCGGCGATCAGGTCGGTGGTGCCGTCCGGCCCCGGCCGGAACTGCTGGCTCTTGATCAGCGGTTTGCGGCGTAGGAAACGCGCGCCGGTTTTGTCGAGGCGCAGGTGCACGCGCTCTGGAGTGCCGGCATAGACGCCGACGCTGTGTTCGAGCCGTTTCATGATTTCCTCGAGTGGCAGGCGGACAAACTTCTTCCCGGTCGGCCGCACATTGCTCATCAGCGCGACGGCAAAGGTGCGGATGTCATCCTGCACGAGATCCCTGCACAACAGATACCAGGCGTGATCCGCGCAGAGCAGGTGCGCGGGCTGGACGTGGCGCTCCTCGGGCAGGTGATCCTCGGACTTTTGGTAGGTGAAGCGGATCTCCTCTGCGCCGATCAGCGCATCGAAGACGGACTGAAACACCTGCGGGTCCATCTCGATGTGCATGCCGGGGTTGCGAAAGGAGATGATCTCGTCCATGGCCTTCCAGTTGAAGGCGATCTCGTCATTCATCTCCCGGGTGAGCTTGGAAAAGGCGCTGCGCAGCTGCGGCTCGAAGCTCGTGCCGCGCCAGCATTCGATGGCGAGCCGGGCGACGGTGAGGGCGATCAGTTCGCCGGAGGTTACTTTGAGCCCGGGGAACTCCACATTGTCCCGCGTGTAGAAGTATCCTCTGCGGCGACGGTCGTACTCGATTGGCAGCTCCAGGTCATCGCGCATGGAATCGAGGTCGCGGACAAGGGTGCGGCGGCTCACCTCGATCTCTTTGGCCAGCGTGGCGCAGTTCGGGTAGCGCTTCTCGGAGAGTGCCTGATGGATGCGGAACATCCGGAGAATCGGGAACCGGGCCTGAGTGCCGAGTGCGCTTCCATCCGCGTTGGCGCGCTTTTTCCGAGCGGAACGGGGAGCTGAACTTTTTTTGGTTTTTTTCGAGCGAGTGACAGCTGGTGACACAGTGGGTGGGGTAGAAAGGTCCGCGTCGCCCGGCAATCCCGCTGAGGCGACAAAACGTCAGTAGAAAGTAAACAGACAGAAGAACAGCAAAGAAAGCGCAAGTCGCGAAAACCCAACTCCAAATCCCAACCCAAACAGACCCATACGTATGTATCAGAACCACGTAGATCAGACCCTGGCAGCCGAAGACCTCGCATCGGTGGACGCCGCGCAGGATACCTTGGAGCAGATCTTCAGCTTCGCCTACTCCATGGCGGTGAGCGAGCGGGCCGCGCTCTACAAGATCGGCCCGAACACGGAGGTGTTCGCCCACCGCATTCTGGACCTCGCCAAGCGCAATCCGGACCTGCTCCCGCGCGGGCTCGACATCGCCGCGATCGAGCGGGACAAGACGACCCGGGATCAGCTGATCCCGCGTCTGGACCGGATGCGGCAGTTGGTCGAGCGGCTCACCCATCTGGTGATGCTGCTCGGGAGCGACTACCTGGGCGGAACGCGTTGCGCGTATCGCTCGCTGCAGGCCAACGGCAAGGCCGCGGGTCTCGAGGATCTGCTGGCTGACATCGGCCAGTGCTTCGCCCGCGTCCGCAAGACAACAGCAACGCCGCCGACGGAGCCAACGACTGGCAGCGGCACGGGTTCGACTACCCCTGCGGCGTAGCGCAGTACCTGAGATAACGAGAAGAGCGCCCGGAGAAATCCGGGCGCTCTTTTTTTGTGCACCTCAGCGCTTTAGATTATTTTCACTCCTCCAATACGATTCTTGGACAAGGAGTTTCGGTATGCAGATTGAATCCACCGATGATGCATCGCGCAAAGCGCGCCTGAGCGAACTCGAACCGGTGGCGGCAATCTCCGACGTCCTAGCCTTCTATGATTCCCTACCTCCGGTGCCGGTGGACGCTTTGATCGGACGATGGAGGGGGAGCGGCATCGATACAGGGCATCCGTTCGATGGGCTCCTTGAACGATTTGGATGGTACGGCAAGCGCTTTCGCAGTGTGGAAGACGTTGATCCGCTCGTCTTCAGGAGAAAAACCGGCGAACTGTTCGCGATCAATCCCTCGATAGTTCCACTCGGTCTCCTCTATCGCTACCCTGAACTTGTCCGGTACCCGGTGGCGGCAATGCTGTTTCAAATGGGCTCGGGTCTTCTGGCGACCGCCAAGCCACAGGCGCGGCTGCGAATGACGGAATATCGGGGTGTTGTATCAGCCACGATGATCTACGATTCACTGCCGGTGAACGATGTATTCCGGATGGTTTCGTCGACCGTGGTGCTCGGGGTCATGGACATGCGTGATTCCGAGCAGCCTTTCATCTTCACGTTGCGGAAGGATGAGGGTGAGGCGGATTAGGCTGGACAACGGCGTGTGCGAAGACCTCATGCTCGAGGTCTTTACCGATCTCGACTTTGTCCTTCGGAGTGCTGGTTCTGGAAGAGAACGAGGGATAGCATATTAATCCGCTGGACTGTACGTTTAGCCAGCGGCGTGCAGTCTCTCCCGCGGCGGATGAAGGCATTGCGTTGCGCTTGTGAGTAAACTGCGTCCGGTAGATTGCCTGAACCCTTCCCCCCTTATGAACCTGCTCCAAGAACTCCCCAGACAGGGATTGCTCCTCATCCTCTTGCTAACCGCTGCTCTTCCCGGAAGCGCAAAGGCGGCCATAGGGGATTCAGATGAGGCGTGTCGTAAACGGCACGGAAAGCACACTGTTGAGATCCCTCATCCCAAGGCGGGTTCCCGTCTCACGCGGATTTACTCATGGTTCGGGGTGGCGGGCGATAGTGGCCCCTCGAACGTCCTGCGCCTGCGATTACCATCGCACGTTTAGGATCTGTTAAGCGCTCTCGTTATGAGTGAGGTCTCGTTGAAAGCGGACTGGCGAGCGGTTCACGGGTTTGTTTTCTTTGCGCTGCTCGTTCTTACGGCGCTCATTCCGATATTCCATGGATGGCCGCTGTTCTGGGCTTTTCCTCTTGGATGCTATTTCCTCCTGGTGAGTTGTGTGGCGCCGCTGCGGGCCTCCTTCAATCGGTGGCAATTCGGCCGGGTGACACTATTTACCCTCACAGCCACTGCCGTCATCAGCCTGATAGCTTGCGGTGCTCTGGTAGCATTTCAGCTTTTTGCGGTTCCTGAACTGACTGGCCTCGGCCGGATGCTCTCACCCGTTGTGGCATTCGGAGGAGTGTTATGGGCAGGTGTGGCTTTCTCCCTCGGCAACGCTCTTTTGGAAGAACTCGCCTTCCGGGGCATTTTCTTCGATGCGGCCGAGTCGCAGTGGGGCGTTGGGTTCGCGATTTTCGGCACGGCCATTCTGTTCGGGTACGGGCACATGGGTGGATATCCTCCCGGTCCACTTGGTGCGGTTCTGGCCGGCATCTACGGTGTGGCCCTCGGCTGGTTGCGGTATGTTTCCAAAGGGCTCGGTCTCCCTCTCCTCTCGCACGTTGCTGCGGATGCGACGATCTTCACGATTCTGGTCCGGGCAGGCGCTCTTTGATTGGTTTTCCTGCGCCACATGTACCGCAGGAGTCCCTTGGCTCACTTCCGCTGCCAGCGGTCCTGGCTCTCCAGCACCTTTCGCGGACCGTCACCGTCCAGCCATGCTTTGGCCTCCGGCTGATCTTTCAGGTAGGCATCCAGAAATGCGGTGCTCAGCGAGAGGATGGCGCGGTGGTGGTTGGGGTTGCGGGCTTTAGCCTTGTCCCCGCTGAAGAGGGCGCGGTCTGTGAAGGCAAAATGATCAGCTTCGTGGAACACGATCTCGTATTTGCCGCCTGCAGGGAGCGCCGGATATACGGCGAGCCGGGAGGACACGTCTGATACTCCGATGGCCTGATTGCCGATACGGGCGATGTCTTCGGTGCCGGTGAACAGCATCCAGGGAATCTTCACTCCAGCGAATGCGATAGCGGCGTCACCGCGGCTGGGAGTGCTCGGGCTGAAGACGAGTGCGGCCTTGATGCGTGAATCTGTGAAGCGTTGTCCGCCTCTTGGAAACGACTGACCGCTGACGGCTTGCGTGGTAACGGCCCCGAATGAGTGGCCGCTCATGGCAATGCGCGTGAGATCCATCCTGCCCGCGAGTGGGTGTTCACTGGTTTTGTTCCAGCTTTCGAGTTGGTCGAGCACGGCGGGGACGTCCTGCGCTCGGGCCAGGAGATTCTGGAGGTTTGCTGCGTTATGCATCGAACGTGTCCGCTCCGCAGCCGGTTTGCCCTTCCATACGGCCGCATCACTGCCGGCATGCTGGAGAAACACGGCAACATAACCGCGTGCTGCCCAGTGATGCCCGAGGTATGAGTTCCCTTCACGGGTGCCACCGAGGCCATGGCTGAAGAGTACGACAGGCGCGGGTTTGCTCGTTGCCGGGCAATAGATGCGAAGCGGAATGTCGCGATCACGCTTCGTGTCATGCATGGTCAGGTCGATCGGAGCGGGGGAGGTGGCGCTGACCGCTGCCAGCGGCTCGTAAGCAGGGGAGCTCGAGATTGCCAGGCAGAGCGCGAGAAGGAGGCGGAGTAGACGAAACATACGGAGGTTCTCACGTCAGGACGCAACCACTGGCGTGGGAGTTACAGAGATGCATCCAACGAGCGGGGCTCGTGAAGGCGTAAAGAATGTACTCAGTGCTGAGAAGTCAGTAGACAGCCCCGGCATCGCCACGCTCACCCGTTCCGATCTGCCGGTGCACCTCTCTCGACTTCCAGAGATGCTGCCCTGAGGCGGCGTTGATGGATGAGGAATATCGACTCCGCTCCGGCGTGACATGTTCTTTGTGCACCGCTCTACTGTTCCTCAAAAATGGGAAAAAAATCTCTCCTGCCGTTCCTGATTCTTGGTGCTGGTTTTGTCTGGATGGCTGTTTGTGAGTGGCTGAGGAAGCGCTCTCAGCAGCCAGGTGGAGCCGATCCTGCCGCGCCGCAGTCGCAGCGTTTCCTGCTCATTGGCGCTGCGGGGTTGATGGTTTGCATGATTGCCGCCGCCATCGCAGCTTACGTGAAATGGTTTCCCGCGAGTTAATGCGCGAAGGCGAAAGGGATCTCCTTGGCACTCCCGTTCCTCTCGTCAGAGCCGGTAGAGAAAACGGTCGAAGTCGGACCACAAAGAGGCACAAAAGACACCACAAGAAAGATCCAGGCATCGAGAGGGGGCCTTCTTTGAGGTTCTGCCTTTTTGTGGCTGCAAGCGGTCTTTCTCTACCGTGCCTTCGTGCTGCTCCCGATTTCCTCCTGGCAGGTCATCGGGCACTCTCCAGAAATTTTTAACAGACACAGCTGGGAAGGACTTAGGAAGCGATCAAAGGGAGGTTTATAATTTCCATAATGACTTCCTCCCTCCTTCATTCCGGTAACCGCACCACCAAAAGCCGAGCCAGCAGCCGCTCTCCACAAGTCGTTTCCTGGGAGAATCCGATCCTGGAACTCCTTCAGGAATTCCCGATGTCCTCGACTTTTGAGATCGTGGTATCGCTCTGCCCCGGGTTCTGGGAGCAGACCGTGACTGCTCGTACGATCCTCTGGCAGGAGATCAGCGCTACGCTGTCTCGAATGCTGGCGCAGGGATCGATCAGTGTTGCGGTGGATCAAGTGCAGGTGGCTCATTGGTCGCTGGAGCCGAGCGGGAGCGGCCGGTGTATGGGGGTGTTGTAAAAGAACCTGTAGGGAAAGGCAGGAACTGGCCGTAAAAGGCATTCTCTCTGCAGGCTCCAAGTGAAGCGGGGGCCGCCAGAGTGGAGGGATGGTGCGGTTTTACCTGTCGTCTTTGGTCAGGCGGGTGTTACGCATGTCGGAAGGCACGCGTATGGAGGACCATTCAATTCTCAGGTGCACTGCTTTCCCGAGTATCATCCTCGTTAGCCTGGGAGCTGCGTGCGCTTCATCGCATGCGGTGATTTTTTCTTCCACCGGCGACCCGTCGTTCAACACCACGGCGCCCACAGGTGAACTCGCGGGGAGTGGATGGCAGTATTTGGGGATCTGGCAAAAGGTGCTCGGGACGCCCATTGGCCCGGAACATTTTCTCACCTCATCGCATGTGGGCGGGGCTCCGGGAGACGTTTTCAGTTTCGGTGGAGTTGATTACGTCGCCGACTCCTTTACACACGTCCCGGGAAGCGATCTGTACATCTGGCACGTCACTACGCCTTTCCCACTTTGGGCGCCTCTTTACATGGGCGATGATGAAGCCGGCAGGGAGATCGTCGTATTCGGGCGCGGCACGCAGCGGGGTAATGCGGTTTATGCGGACTCTGAATTGAGAGGCTGGCTCTGGGGTGACGGTGATCAGGTGTTGCGATGGGGAACCAACACGGTGGAGCGTATCGGGCAGCCGGAGGCGAACTTTGGCGAACTGCTCATCGCGGATTTCGATTTCGGCCTGGAGATATCACCAACGGAAGGGATGCTCTCCAGCGGAGACTCGGGCGGGCCGGTATTCCTTCAGGACGACGATGGTGTCTGGAAACTCGCCGGGGTGAATTATTCAGTATCCGGCAATTACTATGCGGACGAGGCCGGAGACGGGGAGTTCATTGGAGCACTCTTTGAGACCTCGGGTTTTTTCCTGCGGGATGGGCAGGAATACACCCCAGCCAGTGGACCGAGTGAGTTTTACTCGACCCGGATTTCGGCGCATCAGGAGTTCATCCTGGCGATCGTGCCGGAGCCATCGGTATGGCTCAGCGCTTCCATGGGCGGATTCGCGTTTCTCGCCAGGCGTCGGAGGAGCAATCGATGAGCGGGGCGCGCGTGAAGGCGGTGAAGAAAGTAGTCAGTAATCAGTTCAGGTTCCGCGTCTTGCATCCGCTCAGATCTGTGGAGCGCGGCTCTCGACTCCTCTGAAACTACATGGTGAGAGTTATGCGGCTTTCTTGTCTTCGTCTTGGA
>CBINJX010000063.1:0-11605 GCA_966251085.1 uncultured Verrucomicrobiales bacterium | reverse complement strand
CTACGCGGTCGCCGGATGCGCAGATGTCCTCCCTTTCGGTCTGGATATCCTCAAAGGCCTTCCGCATTGCTCTCGCGGTTTCCTTGAAGGCAGCAGGGCCGTGGAGATCACCGCCGGGCCCCGTTAGATCGTGAGCGACAGCATCCGCTGCGAATAGCTCGTCCACTGTCTCCAGCCGGCCTTCGTTCCAGATCTCCTGAAACCACCGCCGCATGATTTGAACGTTGTCGTGTTCCTTCATAGCGGGAGCAAATGAGAGCTTGTTTCTGGAGATGGAGGCAAGCTTGCTAAGATCTCACCCCGAAAAACAAAAGGCACGAAGCCGGTTGCCCGGACTTCGTGCCAGAAGTTTTAATTACGTCGGTACGTTACTCAGCGAGTAGTTGACGCAGCACGAATGGCAGGATGCCACCGTGGCGGTAGTACTCGATTTCGATTGCCGTATCGATACGGCTCTTGAGCTCCACACGCTCCTCGGTGCCGTTGGCGCGGCGGATGACAAGCGTGACCGTGCTCATCGGCTGAAGTGTGTCGTCGAGCCCGATGAAGTCGAATGTCTCAGTACCATCGAGGCCGAGCGTTTGTGCGCTCACTCCTTCAGGGAACTGCAGCGGGAGAACGCCCATCCCAACGAGGTTCGAGCGATGGATGCGCTCGAAGCTCTGTGCAACGACGGCTTTGACGCCGAGGAGGCGTGTGCCCTTCGCTGCCCAGTCGCGGGAAGAACCGGTGCCGTATTCCTGCCCCGCAAAGATCGCGAGCGGAATATGGGAGGACTGGTACTTGATCGAGGCGTCGTAGATCGACGTCACCTCACCGTCCGGCTGATGCTTCGTCACGCCACCTTCCACGCCCGGAACCATCAGGTTCTTGATACGGACATTGGCGAAGGTGCCGCGTGTCATCACGCGGTCGTTACCACGGCGGGAACCGTAGGAGTTGAAATCCTCGGCAGCGACTCCGTGCTCGATGAGGTACTTGCCTGCGGGCGAGGTCTTCTTGATCGCACCTGCGGGTGAGATGTGATCGGTCGTTACGGAATCACCGAAGATACCGAGCGGACGCGCCCCCTTGATCTCGCAGATCGTACCGGGCTGCATCGAGAACTGCTCGAAGAACGGCGGTTCCTGAATGTAGGTGCTCTGCGGATCCCACTGGTAGATATCACCCGTGGTAGAGGGGACTTCGTTCCAGAGCGGATTCTGCGCGGCAAAGTCGGTGTAGAGACGGCGGAAGGTCTCAGCCGAGAGTGCACTCGCCATGACTTCACGGACCTCACTGAGCGAGGGCCAGATGTCGCGGAGATAGACGTCCTGTCCGTTGGAATCCTTACCGATCGGCTCCTTGGCCATATCGATATCCACCCGGCCCGCGAGCGCGAAGGCGACGACGAGCGGTGGCGACATGAGGAAGTTGGCCTTGATAGCCTGATGCACGCGCGCCTCGAAGTTGCGGTTGCCGGAGAGCACGCTGGCAGCAACGAGATCATTCTGCGTGATCGCTTCTTCGATCGCCGGATGGAGCGGACCGGAGTTGCCGATACAGGTGGTGCAACCGAAACCGACGACCTGGAAGCCGAGTTGATCGAGATAGGGCTGCAGTTCAGTCTTTGCGAGATAGTCGGAGACAACGCGAGACCCTGGCCCGAGGGATGTCTTCACTGACGGATCGACGCGGAGACCGCGCTGCACCGCCTTTTTAGCGAGCAGACCCGCTGCGAGCATGACGCTCGGGTTGGAAGTATTCGTGCAGCTCGTGATTGCCGCAATCAGCACGCTGCCGTGTCCGATCTTCACATCCGCATTCTGATACGCAGTATCGACCAGTTGCGATGCCGGATCAGGCGTCGGGCGGTTGGCGGTCATCTCGAGCTTGTTGCGCTCGGAATGCGCATCGGGCTCGAGATTGTTCCCCTTGCTGTCCGTGGATGGCAGGCTGTGATTCTCCTGCGGAGCCGAGCCGTTGATATGCACCGGAACGCGGTTGCCGAGGGCATCGGCAGCCTTGCCGTATCCACCTTCAGTGAGTGGCTTCGTGAAGAGATTCTGGAACGTCTCCTTGAGTTCCGTGAGTTCGATCCGGTCCTGCGGACGCTTCGGTCCCGAGACGGCGGGAACCACGGTAGCGAGATCGAGATCCAGCTCGACGCTGTAATCGACTTCGCCCTTCTTCGGCACGCCCCAGAGACCCTGTGCACGGTAGTAGTTTTCGTAGATCCGGCAGTGTTCCTCACTGCGGCCCGTCTCACGGAGATAAGCTACAGACTGTCCATCGATCGGGAAGAAGCCCATCGTGGCGCCGTATTCCGGAGCCATGTTGCCGATCGTTGCACGATCGACTACCGGGAGCGACTCGGCGCCCGGACCGAAGAATTCGACGAATTTGCCGACCACCTTCGCCTTGCGCAGCATCTGCGTGATGTGCAGCACGAGATCCGTGGCGGTGACGCCTTCACGGAGAGCGCCGGTGAGATGGACGCCGACAACTTCCGGAGTGAGGAAATAGACAGGCTGACCGAGCATGCCGGCCTCCGCCTCGATGCCACCCACACCCCAACCGACGACGCCGAGGCCGTTGATCATGGTCGTGTGCGAGTCGGTGCCGACGAGCGTGTCGGGGTAATAAACGCCGCTCTTCTCCAGAACACCGCGAGCGAGGTACTCGAGGTTGACCTGGTGAACGATGCCGATGCCCGGAGGCACCACGCCGAAAGTCTCAAAAGCCTGCTGCCCCCACTTGAGCAGCTGATAACGCTCGCGGTTCCGCTTGAACTCCAGCTCCATATTCATCTGGAGCGCGTTTGCGGAGCCGAAGTAATCGACCTGCACAGAGTGATCGACGACGAGATCGACCGGCACGAGCGGTTCGATCATCTTCGGATTGCGTCCGAGCCGCGCCACGCAGGAACGCATGGCCGCGAGATCGACGAGCAGCGGCACACCGGTGAAATCCTGGAGTACCACGCGGGCAACGACGAACGGGATTTCAACCTGGGCAGGCGACTTCGCGTTCCAATTAGCCAGCGTACGGACATCCTTCTCATTGACCTTCTGTCCGTCGCAATTGCGGAGCACCGACTCCAGCACGATCCGGATACTGATCGGCAGGCGCGAGATAGGGCCGACTCCGGCTTTCTCAAGGGCAGGGAGGGAATGGAAGCGGCCTTGCTGGCCGTTCCCAAGATCGAAAGACTGCAAAGTCTGGAACGCGTCGCTCATGTTCGTGTGTGGGTGAAACTTGCTGAATTGGAAAAACAAAGCGAAGCGCCGCCTCCGCCGCAAGAGAATGAATACCGAATGACGAAATCAGAATGCCGAAAGAAGCCCGAAGGCCGAATTTCGAACGCCCTTATGACAAGGGAACCTTCGATCTTCGGATTTCGCTCATTCTTTCGACATTCGTCCTTCGAATTTCGACATTCTTAATTGCCGTCGAGCATCCGGCCGAGCCCGCCTAGAACGGAGCCCTCACCTGTGGATGCGCCTCCCGAGCCGGGAGCGTGGGCGATGATACGATCGGCCATACGGGAGAACGGCAGACTCTGGAGCCATACCGTGCCGTGACCGCGGAGAGTCGCGAGGAAGAGACCTTCTCCGCCGAAGAACATCGACTTCAGGTTTCCAGCACGCTGGATATCGTAATCGATGCCGGAGGTCATGGCCACGAGGCAGCCCGTGTCCACGCGCAGCATCTCGCCGCGGAGTTCGCGCTTCACGATTGTGCCACCCGCATGAATGAAGGCGAGGCCGTCACCACGGAGGCGCTGCAGGATGAAACCCTCGCCACCGAAGAAGCCCGTTCCGAGCTTCCGGTTGAAGGCGATGCCGACGGAGGTTCCCATCGCTGCGCAGAGAAAGGCGTCCTTTTCGCACAGGATTTCACCGCCGAGTTCCGACAGGTTCAGGGGAACGATCTTACCCGGATAAGGCGCGGCAAAGGCGACACGGCGCTTTCCTCCACCACCGCGGTGGGTGAAGTGGGTCATGAAAAGCGACTCACCGGTGAGCATCCGCTTGCCGATACTCATTAGCCCGCCCAGGAAGCCGCCACCTGCCGGCTCGGATCCGTCACCCATCTTCGTCTCAAAATCGATCCCTTCCTCCATGTAGCACATGCCGCCAGCCTCGGCGATGACCGTCTCGCCCGGATCGAGTTCGATCTCCACCATCTGCATGTCATCACCATGGATCTCAAACTCGATCTCATGAGAGCGGCGTCCGCTGGTGCCGCTGATCCCGGTCGGCAGCGGTGGCGGCGGAGCGCCTGCGCCGGAGAAGAGATGGGGCAGCGCCTGGCTTGCGGGAGCCCAGTTTGCCATGCCTTCACTCCAGACGAGTGTCTCGGGTTTCAGGATGCCGCCCGCAACAAGGCTTTGAAGTGCGCCCTCGGGAGCGGATTCACGTTGGTTGGGGTTGATTGCGTAAAACCAGGTCTTCATGAGAGGTGAAAGAGTGGGTGAGCCGGTCAGACAAAGGGGATGGCAGGTTTGTTCAGGGGGAGAGGGCTGTTGCTCTTATTCTTACTCTCTGCCTTTGCCGGCAAGTCCGAGTACCGGGAGGAAGTAAGTTTAAGAGTAAGATCATGCAGAGAGAATCCTTTCTCCGGCGGCCGGAGATGGCCGGCCTTCCGGAGAACGGATTTCAGCGCTTCGCTTACTTCAACTCGCCGAGCTTCGCACGAACCGCTTCGAGATTCGGCAGATCCTTCGGCGTCGGGGTCTGCTCGGCGTACTGGATCACCCCGTCCTTATCGATGACGAATGCCGCACGGGCGGAGCTGTCGCCGATCCCTGCGATGCCCGGGAAGAGGACGTCGTAAGCCTTGGTGACTTCCTTGTTCAGGTCGCTGACGAGCGGAAGCGAGATCTTCTCCTTCTCCGCCCATGCTTCCTGGGCGAAGGGGCTGTCCACGCTGATCCCGATCACCTGTGCATTCAAATCCTCGTAGCTCTTCAGGCCAGCGGTCACATCGCACATCTCCGTTGTGCAGACGCCCGTGAATGCCAGCGGGAAGAACAGCAGCACCGTGTTCCGCTTACCAAAATTGTCGCTCAGCTTGATGTCGCTCAGACCCTCTGCGGTCTTCGTTTTCAGGGTGAAGTCAGGAGCTTTGGAACCAACTGCAAGTGCCATAAGGTGTTTCGTGTAGGGAATTACGATTGCGATTGAAATGAGGCGCCGTCCTATGTGGCGTGCTTCAAGGTTGCAAACTCGAAATCAGCAAAGCGACATACAGCGATGAACTACGTTTGGTGGACCGTTACAATCATCCTGATGCTCATCGGCGTGGCCGGAACGGTGCTGCCGCTGCTTCCCGGGACGACGATCATCCTCGCGGCAGCGGTCCTGCATCACCTGCTGCTGCCGCCGGAACAGACAGTGGGATGGTGGACGATTGGCGGCTTGGCGCTGCTGACGGTGGTGAGCTACATCGTCGATTTCGTGAGTGGAACCGTGGGAGCGAAATGGTACGGCGCGACAAAGTGGGGGGCAATCGGAGGGATTATTGGGGCGATCGTGGGGCTGTTTTTCGGGATCATTGGCGTCTTCGTAGGCCCTCTTCTTGGAGTGCTGGTAGGCGAATTGCTCGGCGGAAAAGGACTGCTTCCAGCCGGCAAATCGACATGGGGAACGGTGATCGGAACGACGGCTGGCATCATCCTGCGTTTTGCCATCGCGGTGGTGATGGTCTTGTGGTTCCTCTTCGCGTCGATTGGGTTTGATCGATCACCGGCAGAGGCGCTCCCCGCGCCGGCTTCGCCTGCGGTTCAGTAGCTGGATCAGGCGGAACGGCTCCGCCGGTGTAAGGAATAAAGGATCGTATTCGGGACGCAATCCATCCGCCGTGCGGGACAATTCGCCCACCGCATTCCATGCAGCCTTAGCCGTATGAGCGTACCGAGCCTGACGCTCGGTTCACCAAGCTCGGAGCTTCGTTGCGCGAGCTTCAGGCTCAAGTGGTGAAGCTCGGAGCTTCATCGGCCAAGCTATGGGCTTCCAGCGTAAAGCTCGAAGCTCAGGCGGCGAAGCTCCGACGCTTCCTCAACGAAGCTCAGAGCTTGGATGACGAAGCTCTCGGCTTGGGCACGCGAGCCCAGAGCTTGGGCGCGGGAGCCAGGAGCTGGGTGCATGAAGCTCCGAGCTTGATGTGTGGAGCTGCAGGCTTGGCAGGGGCTTATTTGTGAAGAGATTGTACCTGCGAACTAGCGGATGAGTGAAAGGCGGCGCGGACGCAATCGATCGTGCGGGCTGTCGACTGATACGGAATATGATCAGGGTGTTCGGAGAGAACACCGAGAGAATACGCCGTCGCGGACAGTAGATGGTGAGGAGTATCTTTTACCGCGCGCGGGTAATGGAGGTGGAGGAAGCGTAAAGTCGGTTCCGATCTGCGGTCTTTACCAGTCTTTCTCCGTGAGGATGATCGCCGCGTGACTTCAGACGGGGTCTCAAAAGGCAACCATCGACGGGGATCGCTGCAGCTCTCACCGACAGGGGGATGAGGGGCGCTTGCGCCGTAGCGCAGACATCCCTGTCTGCGGGTGCCCCGACCATCCTGGTCGGCGGCTGGTCACCGCGGCAGCTATGAGGTATTCAGAAAGAGACGCAGGGTAGCTTGTGAGCCGCCCGTGAAGCGCGCAGGATTCGGAGCAAGGATGCTCCGGTCACCCGCAGCCAAGATGGCTGACGCTACGGTGGGAAGGCTATCGCGTTTCTCCACACGTGCGCTTGCCAACCGGCCCAACCTTCGCTGTTCTCCGGCATTTCCCGCGTATGACGAACCTTTTTGACCTGACGAACGAAGTTGCAGTGGTGATTGGCGCCACTGGCGTGCTGGGCGGTGCATTGGCTGAAGGACTGGCACTGGCCGGTGCCAAGATTGCCGTGCTCGGCCGGAATCAGGAACGCGGGGAAGCGCGGGTAAAAGCGATTCGGGACGAGGAAGGGATTGCTGCCTTCTTTTCAGCGGATGCCAGCGATCGTGCCAGCCTGGCTGCGGCACGGGAGGCGGTCACGGCCCATTTCGGTACACCGACCATTCTCATCAATGCAGCCGGCGGTAACGATCCCAAGGTGACCGTCACTCCCGAGCGTACCTTCGAGAGCATCGAGGCAAATGACTGGCGCGCGGCTTTTGATCTCAACCTCGTCGGTGGCGCACTGCTCCCGTGTCAGGAATTCGGTCCCGCTATGTGTGCGGCCGGGAAGGGGAGCATCATCAATATCGCCAGCGTCTCCGCGCACCTGCCGCTTTCGCGAGTAGTCGCTTATTCTTCGGCAAAAGCTGCGGTCTTGAACCTCACCCAGTTCCTCGCCCGCGAATGGGCTACGAAGGGTGTCCGCGTGAATTCGATCACTCCCGGATTCTTCCCGGCGGAGCAGAACCGCAAGCTGCTCTTTAATGACGACGGTTCTCCGACTGCCCGTACGCAGAGCATCTGGGCTCATACTCCGATGCAGCGCTTCGGTGAGGGGCATGAACTGATCGGCGCCTGCCTCTTCCTCGCCAGCCATCAGGCTTCCAGCTTTGTCACCGGTACCGATATCCGGGTCGATGGCGGATTCCTGAGCCAGACGATTTGAGTTCCGGTGTTTACCGGGTGATGTTTCCCGCGTAGCATTCAGGAATGGACTCTTTGCTTTCACGCATTGTGATCGATCCCGCGATTTGCCACGGCAAACCGGTGATTCGCGGCATGCGGTATCCTGTGGAGGCGATGCTCGAGTATTTGGCTGCGGGGGACAGCTTCGAGGACATTCTCGCCGAGTTCCCGGGACTCGAGCGAGAGGACCTGCTGGCGTGTCTGCAGTATGCTGCTACGGCAGTGAAGTTAAAGAGTAGCCATTTGGTCCTCGCGTGAAGTTCCTAGTGGATGCACATCTGCCTTCGACTCTGTGTCGGGTCTTGTGCCGCGCAGGCCACGATGCCATTCACACGAAGGACTTGCCGCATGGCGACGCTTCTGCTGACTCGGAAATCAACGAAATCGCTACGCGCGAGTCCCGCGTAGTAATTTCGAAGGATACAGACTTCTACTATTCGCACGTTTTGCGTGGAATGCCCCCTCAATTGATTCTCGTGCGGACTGGTAATATAGGCGTACGGGAACTTTGTTCTCTGATCTCATCACACCTGCCCACGATCCTGAAAGAACTCGAAAGCAGCACGCTGCTTGAGCTGGATCGGACGAGCGTGCGGGTTATCCGGTAATTTCATCCATGTCCACCCTGTCCCTCACTGCCCCCGACAGTCAGTATCTTTCCGCTGACCAGGTCCGCAACCTCATCGCCCAAGCCTGTCCCGCCAAGGATTACAAGGGCAAGAAGGTGCTGCTCATCATTCCCGATAGCACGCGGACCTGCCCGCTCGGTCTGCTCTTCCAATCACTCCATGAGCAGATCGCGGGGGCGACGGCGGCTTTCGACGTGATGATCGCCCTCGGCACGCATCAGCCGATGTCCGAGGAGGCAATCTGTGAGCGGCTCGATATCACGATGGATGAGCGTCGGGGCAAATACTCCAACGTTGGCTTCTACAATCACGAATGGGACAACGACGCTGCCCTCCGGAAGATCGGTGACCTGACGCTCGAGGATACGCGCGAGCTGACCGAGGGGCTCTTCGAGATGGAGGTGCCGGTGAAGATCAACGCGCGCCTCTACGATTACGATCAGCTCGTGATCATGGGGCCGGTCTTTCCGCATGAGGTCGTCGGGTTCTCGGGGGGCAACAAGTACCTTTTCCCGGGAGTTAGCGGCCCTGAGGTCCTGAACTTCTTCCACTGGCTCGGGGCGGTGGTCACGAACCCGATGATCATCGGCAACAAGTACACTCCCGTGCGGAAGGTGGTCGATCGCGTCGGTGCCATGGTCAGTGTGCCGAAGCTCTGCATGTGCATGGTCGTCGATCACGCACAACTCGCAGGTCTTTTCATCGGCTCACCCGAAGGTGCATGGGACGAAGCCAGCGAGCTTTCGAAGCGGCTGCACATCACCTACAAGGATAAGCCCTTTCATCCCGTCCTTAGCTGCGCCCCGAAGATGTACGACGAGGTCTGGGTTGGCGGGAAGTGCATGTACAAGCTGGAGCCGGTCGTGGCGGACGGAGGCGAACTGATCATCTACGCCCCGCATATCCACGAAATCTCGCTCACTCACGGACACCTGATCCGCGAGATTGGCTACCATTGCCGCGACTACTTCCTGAAACAGTGGGACCGGTTCAAGGATTACCCATGGGGGATCATTGCCCATAGCACGCATGTGCGGGGCATTGGGAAGTTTGAGGACGGCGTGGAGAAATGCCGCGTGCAGGTTACTCTGGCGACGCAGATTCCGGAGGATGTCTGCCGGTCGATCAATCTCGGTTATCGCGATCCGGCGACGATCAATCCGGAAGATTACGCGAATCGCGAAGATGAGGGGATCCTCTATGTGCCCAAGGCAGGTGAGATGCTTTATCATCTCAAGCAGCGGCCTGAATGGGCAAAGGAGATGTAGTGAAGGAGTAATCAGTAAGTCAGTGATCAGTAATCAGTTCTATTGGGTATGGATGCGCAGTTGCCGTATGCACGGAGCTTCCGCGACTTGGTCGTTTGGCAACGTGCCCGGGAGTTGCAGCAACAGGTTTTTGAAGTTTCGAAAGCCTTTCCACAGGCGGAAACGTATTCTCTCACCGATCAGATCCGGCGTGCGGTAAGGTCAATCGGAGCCCAAGTTGCCGAGGCTTGGGCAAAGCGAGAGTATGAGCGGCATTTTGTGAGTAAGCTTACCGATGCTGATGCAGAGCAGATGGAAACCCAGCACTGGCTGGTTACAGCGGTCGATTCTGGTTATCTCGCGAAGGACACTGCACGCCCCCTCTTTAAGGCATGCCTGGAGATCGGGCGTATGTTGGCACGGATGAAAGATCACTCATCGCAATTTTGTCAGAAGAATCATAGCAACCGTGTTCATGATGACGCCCCTGAGTTTTTCAGTGATCGAAATGAGAACACTGATTACGGATTACTGATTACTCGCCCCCCAGCGATGTCCCCCCTACTCTCCGCTCACTCAATCACCAAACGCTTCCCCGGCGTTATCGCTTTACGCGATGTCTCCTTTGATCTTCGCCCCGGTGAAATCCACGCGCTCTGCGGGGAGAACGGCGCAGGCAAAAGCACACTCATCAAACTGCTCTCCGGCATTCACCCGCACGGCAGCTATGAGGGTGAACTGCGAGTCGATGGAAAACCTGCCGAGTTCCACACCATCGCCGACGCCGAGCGCGCAGGGATCGCGGTGATCTACCAGGAACTCGCCCTCGTGGAGGGGATGACGGTCGCCGAGAATATCTTTCTCGGCAAAGAGCCCCGCCGGTTTGGACTGATTGATTGGGGGCGTGTCTATCAGGATGCGCGTGCGCTGCTGGAGCGTTTCAAGGTCGATCTCGATCCTTCGACACCATGCGAGCGTCTGGGAATTGGCCAGAAACAGCTCGTTGAAATCGTTAAAGCGCTTTCGAAAAACTCGCGGATTCTCATCCTGGACGAGCCGACTGCTGCCTTGGCAGAGCACGAGGTGCAGGTGCTGCTTTCCATCCTGCACGATCTGCGGGCACGGGGGATCGCCTGCATCTACATTTCCCACAAGCTCGACGAGGTGTTTGCGCTCGCGGACCGCATCACTGTGCTCCGTGATGGAGCGACGGTGATCACCAGGGATGCGGAGGATTTCACCAAGTCCGAGGTGATTCACCATATGGTCGGGCGCGAGATTCAGGATCTTTTCCCGCGGCGTGCGGTGGAGAGAACCACTGACGGAGTGGAGCCGAATAGCAAGCCGGTCCTCCGGGTCGCAGATCTTTCGGTTATCGATCCCCATACGGGAAAGCAGCGCCTCAAAGACATTTCGTTCCAAGTCGCTCCGGGGGAAGTTCTCGGAATTGGCGGCCTGATGGGCGCCGGGCGCACGGAACTGCTCATGCATATCTTTGGCGCGTGGGGAGTCCGGAGTCATGGCAGCATCGAGTTGCTGGGTGAGGAGTTGCCGGTTCTCCGGCCTGTGGAAATCCTCCGGCGTGGACTTGCCTTGGTTAGCGAAGATCGCCGTCGCTACGGGCTCGTGCTCGACGAATCGATCAACTTCAACCTCTCGCTTTCATCCCTGGATCGTGTGACTGGAACTGCGCTCATCGACCAGCCCCGCGAGTTTCAGAGCAACCAGCGGATGTTCTCCTCCCTCCGTGTGAAAGCGCCGGATCTCGATGCAACAGTCGGCAAGCTTTCCGGCGGAAATCAGCAGAAAGTAGTGCTGGGGAAAGTGCTCTTGGCGGAGCCGAGCGTGATCTTTCTCGACGAGCCTACGCGGGGGATCGATGTCGGGGCGAAGCTCGAAATCTACGAGATCATCAATCAGCTCACTGACGCAGGGAAAGCGGTCGTGCTCGTTTCCAGTGAGTTGCCTGAACTGATGGGCATGAGTGATCGGATCCTCATGCTTCATGAGGGGCGGCTTGCAGGGGAGTTCACCAGGGCGGAAGCAACCCAGG
Source organism: uncultured Verrucomicrobiales bacterium (assembly GCA_966251085.1). Lineage (GTDB taxonomy): Bacteria > Verrucomicrobiota > Verrucomicrobiia > Chthoniobacterales > Chthoniobacteraceae > CBINJX01. The sequence goes on along the minus strand of CBINJX010000063.1, from coordinate 73 downwards.
AGCGGCTCATGGCTGCTGCGATCGGGCAGGAGCAGGCGGAGTTGGTGTAGGCGGGACTAATGAAATCATCAAT
>CBINJX010000062.1:0-11639 GCA_966251085.1 uncultured Verrucomicrobiales bacterium | reverse complement strand
TCCAAAGATCCTTTTTCCCTCTCTGAAGATCCTCCGAGGCGATCTGGAGATGGAACCCGCGGATGAAAAGATGGTACGCGTCTGTCCGGAAGCGGGGAAGAATATGTTGATCGATTCTTCCGCTCAGAGGCGTCGGCCGGGTTGCGGTTCGCAGTGCACGTTTCAGGCTCGTGGCTTGAATCAGGGTTCAACTTCCATCTTTCCGCCGCTGCCGCGGGAGTGCCCCGACCAAAAATGTGCCTCTTCGAACCACGCTCGCAACTTTTTCGATTATTTCTGCATTTTCCTATTGCACCCCTGAGATCCTTTGATACTGTGACGACTCACAACCGCGGGGTGGAGCAGCCTGGTAGCTCGTCAGGCTCATAACCTGAAGGTCGTGGGTTCAAATCCCACCCCCGCAACCACTTTAGAAAAACCTCGGAACTGCTCTCCGAGGTTTTTCGCTTTCTGCGGCAAGTGGATGCCACCTTTCAGGTTTACGTCATTCAGAATTCGCAGGGCAGATATTACATCGGCATCTCCGAGGATGTGCCCCATCGCGTGCGCAGCACAACGACGGCATCTCCAAGTGGACAAAAGGAAAAGGTCCATGAACTCTGATCAGGACCAGCGAAGCGAAGTCCCTTTTCCGACGCTCGCAAACTCGAAAACCTCCTGAAGAAGCAGAAAGGTGGTGCAGGCTTTTTCCACCTCATCGGACTCACCCGCTCATCAGGCTCATAATCCCGCGACTGCGGGATCGTGGGTTCAAATCCCCCCCCGCGCGGGTTGGTGGCTCCTCAGAAGCACGGAGCCGTGAAGGGCAACGAGTCGAGGCGCCACTCTTTGACACGCCGCCTGGTTCCCGCAATACCGTCACCCCGTGATCTCACTATCTGCGGGACGTCTTTCAATTCACGCGCGTACTGGCTGCACGGGTCTGATGATACGGCTTTTATGCTCGCTCGTGGCAATCCTCGGAATGTTGAGGCTACCAGCCACTGCCGGGGAGATTCCCTACCTGACCAATCTGGAAGCCGCATGCAAACTTGCCGCGGAACAGAACAAGATCGTGCTCCTCTATACGGGGCGGGTGCAGTTCTGTGAGAAGAAAGATCCGAAGACATACTTCTTTCAGACGGTGCTGAAGGAGCATCCCAAGTTGGCTACCCGGGGTGAGCGGTACGTGGTGTGCGAGCAGTTTCACTTCGCCGACCAGCGGGGGCCGGATGGCAGATTATCGAAGCAGTTCCTCGAGGAATCGAAGGCTCTGGAAGGACTTTATGATCGATACGACCTCAGATTGTACTATCCGACAGTTACATTCCTGAGCCCTAACCAGGAATTGCTCAATGGGCCGTTCCGCAGCCTGAAGCCGATGTGCGATACCCCCTTCTCATCGCTTGACCGTGATTGTTATGAGACTCTCACAGATTACGCGAACGCAGACCGGCCGCGTACACTCCGGGAAGCCCAAGCAGACCTCGCGGCCGCTGTGATGCGCCCACCATCTGAACCGTTGCAATTCGAGATCCTCCGGTACCGCCATCACCCTGCGGGCGGGCAAAAAGTTCTCCTTCTCGATACAGGGCTGCCGTCGGACCAGTACGAACTTCTGGAGGCGGTTCCATTCACAGTCCGAGATGCTGCGGCTGAGATCGCCCCTGCCACAAGGGCAGTTCCCAACTGCGGCATTCATGCTGTCGGATCCTTGGGAACCAGCCTGCCAGCCGACGGGGCTGTGCTCATTCGCCTGAATGGAGCTTATTTTCGCGCAACAATTAAGCCGGTAGGCGAGTTTACGGGCTCAGGTCCTGTGAAGTTCAGGCCTAACGAGCATCATATCTGGGTACATGCGCGTCAGCGTCAGATTGCCGAGGAGATGGTGCGTGGGTTCCGGCAACTCCCGAACAGCGCAGTCACTGGGACGGCAGAGGGCAATGCTCTCTCGAAACGAATCGCGAGCGAAGAGTTTGCGCGTTACTTCTCCGCAAAAATCGGCCCCTCGTTGGAGTTTCCTGCAGACCGCTTGATCGTAGAGGAAAGCACGGGCGAGTGGAAAACACCCCATGCAAAATCCAGAGTCCGCACGGCACGGATCTTTTCGACGGACGCGGCATTGGTTCCATTCGGATTCACGTTTGGAAAGAAAGGCACGTTTTGGACAGGGGTGCAGGATCAGGCGTATTACAACGCAACCCTCAGGCCTGAGTTGGACCGCAGGACCACCATCCGGGTGGTAACGCTGCCAAATGGAAACGAGCTCTACGTGAAGCACTATGCCAGCAGCTCCAACTCGAGCACTTACCAACTCATTGCACGCCACCCACTCAAAGAGGTGGAGGTTCAAATGAGGCTGGATTTACACAAACACATGCTGACCAAAAGTCCCAAGCCACCGGAGACACGGGCGTATTTCGAAATGCTTGCAGGCCCTCCCGAGAACCTCAGCAAGCACCTGGAGAACTGCATCGAACTCGCGCTCGAAGCTGCCCAGAGCGATTCTTTCAAAGCGTCGGAACCGTAACGGGAAAGTGTGATGCCCGGCCCCATCGCTCTCTGACGGCCTACCTGCCGATCTCTCCGGCCGCAGCTTCGCATTGGAGCCTGTCAAAGGGGTCGATGCTTAAATTCTAAGTGAAGTGTCGAGACGGTATGGCGGTGGTCGCGGTAAATAGAATTCAAGCATCGCCCCCTTTGACAGTCATTCATGCTCCGGCTTTGGCGGATAGCACGGCTTCGCCACACTTCCTTCGACCGGCCTCGCACCCAGAGGCGCGCGCGTCCGGAGTTCCGCGCGCAACTGGGCATTTGTTTTACGCTCCTTTTCGGCGAATGCTGTCTGCTTACGCAGCTCGTTCTGGAGCTCCTCCACTTCTTGTTTGTGAGCCTTCTTTAGGCGCTCCATTTCTTCAGAATGCTTCTTCCGAAGTTTCGTCTCGCTTTCGGGGTCTTCAAAAAAGTGCCCGGCTTTGAATATCGTCGCAACCACACCGAGACAGGGAGCTAGTAGAGCAGTAACCGCAGCCCCTTTATCTATTTCGATCCAGCCGAACAGGCCAGCCGCTCCCACTAACGACACACCGATAAAAATGAGGTTGCCGCAATAGACCGTGATTTGTTTCGCGATATTCATCTGTTCCACAAATTAGAAAGGCCATTCAACGGACATGCGCCTTCTTGTACGAAAGTAAACCGCACGAGGCTGTGAAACAAGCAGTTCTCCGCGCGCTTTGGGTCACCTTGGCTGCGTTCAACTTAAGCGCACTAGACGCACACGGAGATTTCTAGGCTATAAAACGGCTAACGCCCTTCGTAACTTGCTGAATATCAACGGTTGCGCTTCTAGCTCATAACCTGAAGGTCGTGGGTTCAAATCCCACCCCCGCAACCACTTTAGAAAAACCTCGGAACTGCTCTCCGAGGTTTTTCGCTTTCTGCGGCAAGTGGATGCCACCTTTCAGGTTTACGTCATTCAGAATTCGCAGGGCAGATATTACATCGGCATCTCCGAGGATGTGCCCCATCGCGTGCGCAGCACAACGACGGCATCTCCAAGTGGACAAAAGGAAAAGGTCCATGAACTCTGATCAGGACCAGCGAAGCGAAGTCCCTTTTCCGACGCTCGCAAACTCGAAAACCTCCTGAAGAAGCAGAAAGGTGGTGCAGGCTTTTTCCACCTCATCGGACTCACCCGCTCATCAGGCTCATAATCCCGCGACTGCGGGATCGTGGGTTCAAATTCCACCCCCGCAACCACTTTTGAGACCCCGGCACTGCTCGCCGGGGTTTTCCTTTTCTGGAACACGATCTTACGGACCGCTCCCGCTCGTCAGGCTCATAATCCCGCAGGCGCGAGATCGTGAGCCCCCCCGCAACCACCTTAAAGCCTCGGAACCAGCTACTTCCGAGGCTTTTTCCGTTTCGGGCGCACATCAGGTTTGTAACAAATGGATTCTTCGAAACTACTCTGAAGGAATTCGATTTTTCGGAAAAAAACGTGCACGAACCGTGCACGATTTCTGAGTTAGTCGACTAAGTTGTGTGCACCCACTGGGTGTCGCTCTCTTGACGGCGGGAACAAATCACTTACTGGAGTTGGGCGAAATAAACTCGTACGCAGGACGTTCTCTTCGGAGAATAGGAACCCTGCCCGACGGCAGCACCCCGCTCGCATCAATGACCTCAGAATCCAAGACAGTTCCCACCAGCATCTCCATTGATTGGAAAAAACTCTGGGGATTCCTTTTGCGGTTTATTACTGGCCTTGGGCTTGCATTATTCTGGGCGACACTCGCGATTATCACGTTAACAGCGCTTGTATGGATTGGCGTTTTTGTGGTGAAGCTGCCGTTTGCGGGGATGCTGGGCATGGCTATCACTGTTCCCATCATTATTTGTGTGTGGTGGATCTCGTACTATATGACGCTGGATTTCCTCGACGAGATCGGGATTGGACTGGAGGGTGCTTGGCGGTGGCTCATCATACCGATAGCGTTGCCATTTGCCCCACTTTCGTTCTTTCTTGGATATGTTGCGGGCCTCGGTGAATTGGCGAAAACTCGCAATTCGACCTTTGCGTTTCTGGGAATTGGAGTTCTGCTGATTCTAGCCCTGGCTCTTCTACTTCTTCTCTAGGTAAAGTACGACACTGTTTAAAGTGCGCCCAGGCGGCTTATTCGAGCATCTGCGGCCTTCCTTTTGCTGCAGTTTGAACTACTCATTGTTGCCAATAAGAGCGTTTACGAGGCGCACACAGTGCTTCATAAGTCCCTGAAAATCAACGCCTTCGCCTCCAGCTCACAACCTGAAGGTCGTGGGTTCAAATCCCACCCCCGCAACCACTTTTGTGCGAAAGGGGTCGATGCTTGAATTCTAAGTGAAGCGTCGTGAGGGTATAGCGGTGGTTGCGGAAAATAGAATTCAAGTGTCGCTCCCTTTGAGACCACTCGGCGGACTGTCCCCGTGCGTCTGCCCTTCCTGGACACCTCATGAACCGGCAAAGGCCACTCCCAGCTCGTGGTGTTCACGGCAGGTGGGGCGCAGTTCCTCCTGGGACTGCCGGAGGAGAACGCTTGCCCCGAAGTGCTTCTTCTGGCCTGTTTGGGCCATGTCACCGGCCTCTGGAACGAGGAATGCGAGCGCTACGCAGCAGGCGTGGAGCGCGGAAGGACTCTCTTGGGCTCAGCTTCCGGTGTTCAGGCACAGCTCCTCACTGCAAAGGCAGATTACTTTCCCCTGTATAGCCACGCTCCCCCACGCGAATCGGCTCAGTCCAACCGCAGTGTATCCAAACTCCCGGCACCGCACCTCATCCCACGCCTCGGACTGCACCCACACCTTGTCGGTAAACCTTACCTGCCCTGCGGTGAGCATTCTCCGGAACTGCTCCGCAGAATATGGCCCCTCGCTCTGACCATTTTTAGCTGGCGATAAGTACCCCGCAGTTCATTCCACGGCGAGAAGTTCGGTCACAGCAAGTTCCTTGGAGACTACCTCCAGGTGCACTCGCGCAATGCCGGATTTATCGAGACCAAGATCAATCGCAGCTTTTCTACTTACATCAATGACACGCCCTTTGATGAAAGGGCCACGGTTGTTAATCCGTACGACAACGTTCTTCTTGTTCCTGAGATTTGTCACTCGCACGTAGGTTCCAAAAGCCAGCGTTCGATGAGCAGCAGTACGGTCATTGGGGTTGTAAATTTCCCCACTCGCAGTTTTTCGCCCAGCAAACCTGCGTCCGTACCATGATGCGATGCCGGTTTGCGTGATGGAGGTCCCATTCGGTTTGGCATCCTTCGGTAATACTACAGCACTGCCAAATCCATCCATGTCTTGAACCGTAGTCTGCTCTTGCCCCGCATCCGTATCTGGAATGCGGAAACACAGAATCACGGCGCCAGTGATGATAGAGGTGAGGATGCGGTTATAGCAGAACTGCATGAATAACTGAGCGGGATCAGAACAGCGAAGCGCAGGTTATCACATTGCGCTTCGCGGCAATGTCTAAGCGAAGGATTTCTCCTTACTCAGAATGAGAATGAAATCCCAATTCTCCGGCGTCCATCCGGGTAGAAGTAGCGGGATGGATACGAGGTAAAGTACCGTTCACGCACAACCACACGTCGCCCACCTACAAGGCGGTAGTACCCTCCTCCGGGATTTACATACACCACGCGCCGCACAGGACGGTGATTCTCGATGAAATACAGGGTGCGGGTCCGGCTGCGATAGTGACGATGATCGCGGTCGTCATAGCGGCCATGATGATGATGCTTGTGCCGATGCTTGTGGTGTTTTGGCTTGGCCTCCGCAGTAGAAACGCTCACTGCGCAAACAATTGCGACGATGCGTAGAGGAGTAGTTGCTTCATTGATTCGTAAGGAACGTGAACCAGCGGTCTAGTCCACCTGCCCGGTTTGTAGAGCAGTAACCCGCAATCGGCTGATTGTGGATCTTCGGTTCCCTGGAGCTCCAAGAGCAATTTTCGCTCCAAGAGCTATTCAGGAGGTGCAACCGTCATGCTCTCAGTAACGATAGCAACCAAAGGAGCCATGGATGGGGCTTACCTCCTTTTTTCCGCTGAAGGTGAAGCGGCGGCACCCAAGGAGCGTCTTACCTTGCAAGAAACTACTCCTGGATCCGCTTCCAGTTCTCTGTCGCGAAGACCACCTCACGAACACCGCAAATCGATCAAGAGCACTTGCGAACATCGGGGGAGCACTAGGAGTCGAATATCAGGTGTTCCATTCCTGCTAGTTCTCACACCATACTGCCCGTAAATGCAGCCTATGACCCAACCCGGCAAAAACCACCTCTCCAAAGATGTAGAAATCAAGGGAAGCGTGATCTTCCAAGATGAGCTGACTACTGACGGGAAGATCGATGGGGACATTCTCTCCTCGGGCAAACTGATCGTCGGAAAAAACGGTTCTGTGGACGGTGACATTCAGGCGGAGGTGGTTTCTGTGTACGGGTCGGTAAATGGCAATATCTCTGTAACAGAACGTTGTGAGTTGAGAGGAAACGCTCACCTACATGGAGATCTCGACGCTCCACGCCTCGTGATTGAGGAAGGAGCTACATTTGTCGGACGCTCGAAGGTACTACCCGCTGGTTCGCCTCTGGCCGCTCTGGTAGGCGAACCAGCAAAGTCGATTGCGCCTACAAGCAATGCAGGCAGTTCGCCAGCTCAGGAAACTCCGAGTGAAGAGTCCGCGTAGTTAACCCGAACATCGCTTTTAAGACATTGGCTTTGGGCAGTGCCCTTTCTCTGTAGAGGAGAAAGCGGCCCCTTGAGGTGCACAAAAGAGTGCAGGCCCGAGCAGGCCAGCTGCCGTGCAGGTCCTTCGGAGCTGTGAAACGGAATGCAAAAGCGGCGTTCGGGTTAACGAGAACAACGAAGCTGGCGGAGCTTGGTGTGTGCATGGGAGGCGAACATCCGCCGCCTGCCACCTCCGCCCACGCCGGAGATCAGAGGCGGCACGTCCCTCGCAAGCTCGGGACAGAGCCGCCTCTCACTGCGTTACCTGTTCGGGCAGGGGCTAATTCCCCGACTCTGGAGAACAGCGCCTACGGCATTCTCTCCAGCAGGAACTCCTGCCATGCGTTCCCGTTATCGGGATATTGCTCCAGAGGAACGTGGTTGCCCGTCTGGCCACCGGGGATATCCCAGCTCATCCCGTCGTGGACGAAGTAGAACTTAAACTTCCCATTGGTCTTGGGCCAGATCCGGAGCTTCTGATCGCCGGCATTGCTGGGATTGTAGTCCCACAAGTAACAATCCTGGCCCGCTACATTTGAACCTCCAGCGACGCAGAGCACCCGGCTGAGGGCATTCAGGCTGGAGGCTTTCAGGTGACCGTTACCGACGCTCTCAAAGCGCCACTTGAACCAGGGATTGTTCTCCCAGGAGTACTGCACGATCAGGTTGCCGTTGGAGCTGCCGGAGTGCTGGACACAGACATATTTTCCGGCGGATGTCCTCGCAAAGTAGTCTCCCCAGGGCTGCAGGCGCCATTGCTGATGCGTTCCGCCGTTGTCGGTATTCTGCTGGACCTTGTTGTCATTCCCCGTCCCTGCATTGGCGACCTCGAGCACCAATCCGCTCTTCACGTTCTTGATCTTGTACCAGCCATTCCCGGCGTCGATGAGGTCGAACTGTTGTCCCGGATTGTTGCCGGTGTAATCCCATGCATGGAGCTGCGCACCAGGCGCGGTGGAATCCATGTCGATGCTGGCGGCTTTCCCGCTGACCCAGGAGACGATCCGGAAATGATCGGAGTTTTCCGTGGGTGCCAACGCCCAGCGCTGGTTCGGACCATTGTAATCGTAGCTCCACTGGTTGATCCGCGCGCCGTTGCCAGTGTTGCCGCCGATCAAGTCCAGCGCCATACCGCTGTTCCTGTTTACAATCATGAAGAATGGCGGCCGAGAGACGGGACCATCCGCAGGTGCGTTCGTATTGTAGATGAGCGAGCATTTTGCTGCATCCGCAAAATCCATCAGGATGACACCAAACCTGCCGCTGTAATTGGTGGTGAAGTAACTCGTCAGCCTCGGGTTAATGTTATTCGAGACATTGGTAATGCTCGGAATCCCGAAGACACTCTGAACGCCGCTCGCAAAGTTGTCGTAAAGCGTGTTCGGCCCTCCGTAACGTGCCTCGTTGAGAATCGCGAGGATCTGGCTCCATTTCGTATCGTTGTTCGACACGTTGTAACGGTCCTGCACCCGCAGGGTTCCTCCCGTGCTGAAGGTCGTGTTGTCCGGCCAGCTTGAAGCATTGATCCCTTTGGGTGTGGAGCTGGCGCCGAAACGCCTGAATAGAACGATTTTTCCCCTGGCCTGATTGAGTGTTGGAAGGCCCGCTCCGAGGTGCCACTTGGTCGGGTTCTTCGCGACATACCAGTCGAAAGTCGCCTCAAAGGAGCGCGTGTTCCCGGAGGGTGTATGCTCTTCCTTTACGCTCATGATCACGGTCTCGTTCGGATTGCTGTTCAGGAATCCGATCGTCGCATTGAGAACATCGTCAAAGTTGATGTTTTGATAAACGCTGCCGTGGTGAATGGTGAAAGCGTCGTTGAGATGCCGGCATCGGATATCGAGAAACCGCACACCTGCGTTCAACTGATCAGCAATCGTCAGGTCCTGACATTTCGCAGTGCCGGGGAACGGTTCATAGCGAGCGCCACTGTCGTGAGTGCCAGGAATCGAGAACTGGGAGATGGGCAGATTTCCGTCCAAGGTACTCATCCAGTTGTTCCCCCCCGCGTTCGCCCCCACAGGGAGTGCCGCGAGGAGCAGGCTCAGGAGTTTTAAGATGCCTAGTTTCATGTTTCTCCACTTGGGTTCTGGGTTCGTCATCAGGTTTTTGGTTACTGGTTACGTATTGGGGAACTGCAAAGTGGTTGACCGAGCGAGGGGAACATCCATCAGGGCAAAGCAGCCTCGGCGATTGGCTGGTGCTCTTGGTACCGTAGAGCACCGGCAAGCTCCTCTTCCGCTCGGCGCCGGAGATCACCGTCGGGAAAAAGCGCCACCCAGGACGCGGCGCCGGAGATGTCTCGTCGAATCCATTGATGGAGCACCGCCATGGCAGCATCCGTCTGGAGCGGGCCTGGAGCGATGTAATCGACCACCAATGCGGCAGCTTCAGCCGGCGCCTCTTCGGCTCGAAGCTGTGCCAGACGTGCATACACTCTGTTGCGCAGGTCTCCACGCGGTCGGCGTGCCACCCATTGCGCGGCGGTATCGTAGTCACTGGCCGCCCAGAGGGAGACGAGTTGTTCGATCAACAAGCTATTCCTGTTCATGCCCCCAAAACGCTCCGCAATCTGCACGGCCTGAGCAGGTTCCTGCGCTGCAACTGCCAGACAGAGCTGCTCCAGGGCAACGTCACGCTCCGGAGCACCAGGCAGTCGTGAAACCCATTGAGCCGCGGCAAAGGGATTCGAAGCAGCCCATTCCCGAACAACACATTTGATCGCATCTTCACGCCAGGCCCAAGGCTCCAACGCCTCCGTCAGCCGGGCTGCCATCAGGAGATCGAGCTGGAGCAACTCGGGGAGTAGGGTTGTGAATACCAACTCCTTCTCCGCGCTCTTCCCGGACCGCAGCGCCTGAGCGATCCTCTGCGCCCGGTGCGAGGCGGTTTCCACGTTGTCCTGGGCGGGACTGACATTTAGTTCACGGGGAGTTGCCTTTCTCTCGTGATGCTGTTGTTGCACGATTCTCGCGAGGCCCGGTTCGTTGGACTCCCGAGCTACTCCAGCCGTCTCTGCGACATCGCTACGGCTTCGCAGCTCTATGCAACAAAGCAGGACCGCGACAGCGCTTAATCCACCTGCTATGATATATTGCATCCGTATCACGTGATGTTCTTTTTGAGGGCCAGCGTGAAAGGTGTAGGCGTGCAGGCACGCAAAACAGACGAACCATTTGCGCTCCTGCGAGTACAAAGAGGGAAGGAAAGTTCCGAGGGCTATCGTATGCCGGTAAAGGCTCAGATGGATCGGTTGTTAGATTCCGAATATCCTAAACCCACATGTGGATATCCGGCATGATCACCTGACTCTCAGCCGTCGGATACGGTCTGGTATTGAGCTAGGAATCCCCGCAGTATGTGGAAGGGTGCACATCGGATATACCGGCTAAATAGCGGGCGCGGAGTTCAGGCTGAGTGAAGCTGGGCGTTGGCTCTCAGCGAGTGGTAGATCCGTTTCCAACCGTTCTGCACGGATCCACTGGGCGCGAGATGAAATATCAAACTGCGATCCATCAGGCGCGCGCTCGTGAAATGAATGCCCCCTCCCCGGCCCGCAACAGCATCGCTTCGGGTGATTTCCGAGGTTTGGTAAGGTCGAGCTCGTGGTAACCTGAACATCGCCAACTCCAAAACGATTCGATTGGTAAAGGTTACGAACTGGATTACATCATTGTGTCCTTGTTCGGGGATGGAAGAACGCCCCGTGCCCCCGGCCTACCCACGTTCCGCCTATGAAAATGAAGCTGTTTCTCAGCTTGCTCGCCTTCACTTTCGGATTCACCGCAGCTCTGAGCGCGGCCGATCCGATCTTCTCCGGTCCGCAGAAAGGCGAAAAGACCACTCCCTTCACGGTTGTTGAATTGACGGGGCCGAACACCGGCAATGAGCGTGATCCGATTGCCGAAAATGAGGGGAAACCGACGGCACTATTATTCGTGCATGGTATCGAGCGCTCGTTGGTGCCGCTGCTCCGAGTCGTGGATGAGTATGGCCTGGCGCGGAAGGACCGGTTGAAATCCGAGATCGTTTTTCTGTTTCCAGATCGACTCGAAGGGGAGCGACGGATCAAGGCGGCAGCGGGGTCTCTGAAGCTCCAGTCGCGCGTCGGTTTGTCCGTGGATGGCGCGGAGGGTCCGGGTAATTACGGACTGAACAAAGATTGTCTGCTCACGCTCGTGGTCGCCGAGAAAAACACTGTGACGGCAAACTTTGCATTCACCCAACCCGGTATCGCGGATGCCCCTAAAATTCTGGAGGCGCTGGCGAAAGTGTGCGGTGATACAAATCCACTGACTGCGGAGCAACTCAACGAACGCAGGACGGCACGGGACGGAGGCGGTCGGGGTGGCAGGGCCATGCAACGCGAAGGTGCGGGTCGCGAGAAACC
>CBINJX010000061.1:0-11681 GCA_966251085.1 uncultured Verrucomicrobiales bacterium | reverse complement strand
GGGACTTGTCGCATGACCAATGCAGCCGTTTCTCCGTTCCAGGGAACGGTGCTCTCGAAATTCGCTCTCGATCGTGGTTGGAAACGTGTCGCTGTGCTGACGGACGTGAAGCAGGACTATAGCGTCGGTCTGTCGCATTTCTTTAAGGAGCACTTCGCGAAGAACGGCGGGACGATTGTTTCCGAGCAGAGTTACTCTTCGGGTGACAAGGATTTCAAAGCGCAGCTTACCTCGATCAAGAGCGCCAACCCGGAGGCAATTCTGGTGAGCGGGTATTATACCGAAGCAGGCCTGATCGCGAGTCAGACGCGCCAGCTCGGGATCTCGGTTCCGATGCTCGGTGGTGACGGATGGGATTCACCGTCGTTGGTAGAGGTAGCAGGCAATGCAGTGGAAGGCAGCTTCTTCTCCAATCACTTCTCTGTTGAAGATCCCGCACCGCAGATTCAGGAGTTCGTGAAGAAGTTCCAGGCCAAGTATAACGAAGTGCCCGACGCCATGGCCGCATTGGGGTATGACTCGGCAATGATTCTCGTCGATGCGATTCGTCGTGCAGGCACAGTCGAGAATCAGAAGCTGCGTGACGCGTTGGCGGATACAAAGAACTTCGCGGGAATCACCGGCAATATCACCCTCGATCCGCAGCGGAATGCGACAAAGCCGGCGGTAATCCTGACGATTCAGGATGGTAAGTTTAAGTACGTTGATACGGTGAAACCGTAATGATTTACGGAACGTGCAGGGCACCTCGAAGATGCTAATGACTATGTGCGCAAGCGTTGACGTTGTGCCCGCCCGATGAACGAGTTCCTCCAGCAGCTCATCAACGGTCTCTCACTGGGATCGATCTATGCACTGATTGCGCTGGGGTACACCATGGTGTACGGCGTTCTGCGCTTCATTAACTTTGCGCATGGCGACGTCTTCATGGTTGGGGCTTTTGCCGGGCTGTACTTCAGCCGATGGCTGCAACCGCTGCTAGCGGGCGTGCCCGAGGTTTTGGGCGCGGTGATCATCATGATCAGCGCGATGGTGATCTGCGCCGTGCTGGGCATCGTAATCGAGAAGCTCGCGTACAAACCGCTGCGCGAGCGGCCCCGGCTGACGGTGCTGATCACTGCGATCGGTGTTTCCTTACTCCTCGCCTACACTGGGCAGTTGGTTTTCGGCGCGGCTCCCCGGGGCTTTCCTCCGCTGATTACGACTCGCGCCATAGAGGGGCTCGGAACGCTTACGGTCACCAACACACAGTTGGTAGTGCTTGGAATCACCGTGCTCCTGCTCGTGGGGCTGCGGTTTATCGTGATGAAGACAAAGATGGGGCTAGCAATGCGAGCGCTTTCACTGAACCCCACTGCGGCGGCGCTAATGGGGGTGAACAACAACGTGGTGATCTCGTTCACCTTTGGCCTTGGCTCAGCACTCGCGGCAGCGGGTGGAATCTTTTACGCACTTCTCTATTCCGCCATTGATCCGTTCATGGGTGTGTTGCCCGGCATCAAGGCCTTCGTAGCCGCTGTGCTCGGTGGAATTGGCAACATCCCGGGAGCGGCACTCGGTGGGATTCTGATCGGTGTTCTCGAAACACTCGTGGTCGGATACTCGAGCGAAGTCGGGATTCCGCCTGGATTCCGAGATGCGGTGGCATTCGTAACCTTGATTCTCATCCTCCTTTTCAAACCTTCCGGCCTGCTCGGAAAGGTGGAGCGGGAGAAAGTTTAGCCTGTTGACGCTGCGATGAAGCAACACTGGCCCCGCATAGCGCTTCTCTCCGCAATTGTTGTCAGTTTCGTGGTTTCGTTGTTCTCGGAGAATATCGACGACTACGTGCTGAATATCCTGATCATGATCGGGATCAACGTAATCCTCGCGGTCAGCCTCAATCTGGTGAATGGGCACACAGGGCAGTTCTCGCTCGGGCACGCCGGTTTCATGGCGGTGGGCGCTTATGCGGCAACTGCGGTGACGTTGTTCACCGGGCTAACGGAAATGCTGCCGGGGCCGCTGCTTTTCATCATTGCATTGGTTGCAGGAGGACTTGCTGCGGCAGCGTGTGGTCTGATCGTTGGAATTCCGTCGTTGCGTTTGCGAGGCGATTATCTCGCGATCGTGACCCTCGGCTTCGGAGAGATTATCCGCGTGATCATTCAGAACACGGATGCACTCGGCGGTCCACGAGGTCTGAGCAGCATCCCTCAGTACACCAACTTCTTCTGGGTGTTCGCTCTCGCGTCGTTGACGATCTACGTTATCAGCTGCCTGGTTGAATCGACGTATGGACGTGGTTTCCTGGCGGTACGTGACGACGAGGTGGCGGCGGAGGCGATGGGGATCAATACGACCAAATACAAGGTCACGGCATTTGTGCTCGGCGCATTTTTCGCGGGCATTGCCGGCGGTCTGTATGCCCACTATTTCCAATACATTACACCGGAAGGGTTTAATTTCCTCAAATCGGTGGAGATCGTGATCATGGTAATTCTGGGGGGGATGGGGAGCACGATCGGCGTTACGCTTGCCGCGATCGGTTTGACAGTGCTGAACGAGTTCCTTCGTGAGGCCGAGCAGTACCGGATGATCATCTTTGCTCTGGCTCTGATCATCATCATGATCCTGCGCCCGCAGGGGCTCATTGGTGATGTTGGCTGGTTCCGTAAAGGAAGGAGGGCGCAGCCGTGACGCCTTTGCTCAAGCTCGACCATGTGACGATCCAGTTCGGCGGCCTCAAGGCTGTCAGTGATCTGAATTTTCACATCAATCCCGAGGAGCTGGTCGGGCTGATTGGCCCAAACGGAGCAGGGAAAACGACGGTCTTTAACCTGATCACCGGCGTGTATGCACCGACTGCCGGGCAAATTGAATTTGAGGGGAAAGCCGTTGCCGGACATAAGGCCTACAAAATCACCTCCCGAGGCATCGCCCGGACCTTCCAGAACATCCGGCTCTTTGGATCGATGAGTGTGTACGACAACGTTCGTACCGCCTTCAACATGCACCTCAAACACGGTATTTCGCATGCGCTGTGGCGAGGAGGCCTCTTCCATCGTGAAGAGCAGGAGATCGAGAAGAGTGCGATCGAGTTGCTGGAGATTTTCGGTCTCGCAGATCAGCACAATACTCCGTGTCGCAGTCTTCCTTATGGAGATCAGCGACGCCTTGAGATCGTCCGTGCGCTCGCCACGAAGCCGAAGCTGTTGCTGCTCGATGAGCCTGCTGCGGGGATGAACCCGACCGAGAAAGTGGAGTTGATGAGGCTCATCCGTTTCACCCAGGAAAAATTCCGTCTCGCTGTGCTGCTCGTTGAACACGACATGAAAGTCGTCATGGGGATTTGCCAGCGGATCGTCGTGCTCGATTACGGGCAGAAGATCGCCGAAGGAACGCCGGCCGAGATTCAGCGAGATCCGAAAGTGGTCGCTGCTTATCTTGGCAAAGAGGTCGAGGTATGAGGCGGATCTTCGATTTCCGTTACGGATCAACTATTAACCGTTCCCTGTCTGCCAATGCTTGAAATCCGCGATCTGGTCGTGAACTACGGCTCGATTACTGCCCTCCACGGAGTCTCGATTCAAGTGGAGCAGGGGAGCATCGTGACACTCGTTGGAGCGAACGGTGCCGGCAAATCGACGACGCTTCGCGCAATCTCGGGAATTTTGAAGGCACGATCAGGAAGCGTCCGTTTCAATGGGGAGGAGATTACGAACCGTGCCCCGCATCAGGTGGTTGCCCGCGGATTGGCGCACGTGCCGGAAGGGCGAATGGTCTTCGCCAATCTCACCGTGATGGAAAATCTCCGGATGGGGGCATACCTGCGCCGGGATCACGGAAGTTTCTCAAAGGATCTCGATTATATCTTCGGAATCTTCCCGCGCTTGAAGGAGCGGGAGAAGCAGAGTGCGGGTACGCTCTCCGGAGGTGAGCAGCAGATGCTGGCAATCGGCCGTGCGCTCATGAGCAAGCCGAAATGCCTGATGCTCGATGAACCTTCCCTCGGAATTGCGCCGATCCTGGTGCAGACGATCTTCTCAAAGATCGTGGAGATCAACCGGGAGCTGGGCCTCACGATTCTGCTCGTCGAGCAGAACGCAAATCTGGCGCTGGAGATCTCTCATCGTGGTTACGTGCTCGAGACAGGGCGCATTCTGCTCGAGGACGAATCTGCCGCGCTTCGCGAGAACGAAAAGGTTCGCGAGGCTTATCTTGGCGGCGGATAGGGGAAACTGGGGAGTATTCTCGCCCAAAGTTCGGGCTCGACGCTTGGGCGGGGTGACTGGCATGAAAACGGTCCCGCGATGAACAAGCTTCCACTCCTTCTCGGCGGCGCTGTGCTTCTGTTCTCTGCAGTGCCTCAGATGCAGGCGGCCGATACTGACCCCGGCTTCACGTCCTCGGGAGCCTACTCCGTTTATTACCGCTCTGCACTTGGAGCCTATGGAAGGGATTACACGGTAACTGATGGTTTTGTTCATTCGGACAAACGCAAGCCGGCAGTTGCCAAGGTCTCGGCTCTGCTCCGACCACCAGTTGTTCGCTCTGAATCGGACGCTGGAACTTCGGCAGCTGAAGCCGATCCGCCCCAGTAAGAAAAGGTCGTAAAATCTAGAACGGCGAAGCGTCCGGCACTTCTGGTCGGTCTGGGGTCAAACGCGTGAAAAACCGCGAAAAACACCTTGTCAGTCCAGAAGCGCTGTGGCAGCTTCGCCGTCCTTTTTCCGAAAGGATCACCCGTTATGGCTTACGCAATTTTCAAAACCGGCGGTAAACAATACCGCGTTGCAGAAGGCGACACCGTTGACGTCGAGAAGCTCGATGTCGAACCCGGCGCCCAGACCACTTTCTCTGAAGTCCTCTTCTACACGGACGGCTCGAACATCCGCACCGGCGCTGACCTCAAGGGCGTTTCGGTTGCCGCGGAAGTGGTCGATCAGGTCAAAGCCAAGAAGATCCTTGCTTACAAGTATAAGCGCCGGAAAGGTTATCATCGCACCGTGGGTCATCGCCGCAAGCTGACCCGCCTGAAGATCACCGGTATCAATCTCTAATCCTTACTACCGCTTCTCGATATGGCTCATAAGAAAGGTCAAGGTTCCGTAAAGAACGGACGCGACAGCGTAAGCAAGCGTCTCGGCGTGAAGAAGTTCGGTAACGAGAACGTTATCGCTGGCAACATCATCATCCGCCAGCGCGGCACGAAGTTCGTGCCCGGCAAGAACGTTGGTCTCGGCCGCGATTACACCATCTTCGCTCTGGTGGACGGTAAGGTCCGTTTTGACCAGGAAGGTCGTCGGGTGAATGTTGATCCCGCTGCTGCAGTGGCTTCTGCCAGCTAAGCGCGGTTCACTTCCTTAGTTTCCAAGCGCCCCGGTTCTCGTGACCGGGGCGCTTTTTTTATTTCCGGGTAGCACGCTTGTGGCGGTCTGCGGCAGCCCGATACCGATCGAGGGCGAGATCCCTTTCCTGGGCGTGATCTACGAGGGGGAGGGGATAGTTTCGAGCGAGGGGTTCCCCGGGTTTTGGTGGGCGGGTCAGGCGAATGGATGAAACGTCGCGTAACTCAGGGATCCAGCGCCGGATGTAATCGCCATCGGGATCGTGGCGCGCGGTTTGGGACCACGGATTCTGGATTCGGAAGTACGGCTGAGCGTCGAGGCCGACGCTGGCGCACCACTGCCAACCGGCGTTGTTGTTCGCAATTTCTCCGTCCACCAACTGCTGCATGAAAAAGCGTTCACCGAGCTTCCACGTGAGGTGCAGATCTTTGCAGAGAAACATCGCGACGATCATTCGCACGCGATTGTGCATGAATCCCGTTGCCGTGAGCTGTCGCATTCCGGCATCGACAATGGGGAAACCTGTCTGCCCCGCGCACCAGCGCTCGAATTGCTCACCAGGTGCATCCCATTCCAGCTCACGGAATTGCGGGAGGAACTCGTGTTCGAGCACTTCCGGGAAAAACCAGAGCACCTGCATGGAGAAATCTCGCCATGCCAGTTCGTTCAGGAACGTGCCGATGCTCTGGCGTTGCTCAGGCGAAGCATTCGGCATCAGCTCGCTTGCGCGGGAATACACTTCACGGATCGAAAGCAAGCCCCAGCGCAGATCCTGTGACAGCCGTGACGAACCTTCGATTGCAGGCAGGTTCCGATGCTCCGCATAGGTGTTAATCCTTTCCTTCAAAAACTGAGTCAGGCGTTTCCGCGCTGCCGGTTCACCAGGTTCGATGATCTTTGCCGTGGCGTGCAGCTTCCAGGTCTCCAAGGAGGGAAGGGGAAGGCACTTGATTTTGGACGGCGTCCTCAGATGGGTGACCTTCCTGCCCGGTTTCGGCTTCTCCTGTAAGCTCCACGACTTGGCGTAGAAGCCAAATACTTTGAAGGGAGAGCCTGATTTTGTCAGGACTTCCTCACGTTCATGCAGAGCGACGTCTTTGCATGCATGCACCGAAATACCCATGCGCTTCGCCATCATTTCCAGCGCGGCTTCCACCTGCCGGCCATGGGGATCCGGATCCCGGTTAAAATAAATCGCCCGCGCACTGGATTGACGCACCAGTTCCTCCAGAACCGCCACCTGATTGCGCCCTTGGCGAATGATCAGACGCCCTCCAAGCCTCCCCAGATTTGCAGACAACTCCCGCAGGCAGCCGCAGAGAAACTCCTGGCGTGGCGGCCCCGTCCACTGGTGTTCCCGAATCCAGTCACTCAGGATATAAACCGGAACGATCTCATCGTGTTCCGCCGCCGCTGCGTTCAGGGCGGTGTTGTCGGTAATCCTTAAATCGCGGCGGAACCAATGGATGGCGACGGACATTGCTCAAGGCAAAACGTCCGTCGCCGAAGCTTGGTTGCCCTTAAGCCGCCTTTTGTGGCTCGCTGGCGTTTAAATGCAGACGCTCGTCTTCTTTCAGTAGTTCCTCGAGCGTAGACCAACCGTTCTCGTCGAGTGCCTGAAAGGCGTGCAGGTAAACCCGGACCACTCCTGCGTCATGCTTCTCCAGAAGTGTATTGATTGCGCGGGTCAGATCTTCCTTGGCTGGGGCAGGGGGGAGATTGTCGATCGTTCCGTTCTCATCGTGGGCGATGCCGAGCGCATCCAGAAAGTCGCAGAGCACCTGCTTGTGAGCGCCGACCAGCCAGATCTGGAGCAGATGCGCGGCGATGGCATCGTTTGCCTTTTTGCCGAGGATATCCTTCAGCCAGGCGAAGCGCTCGTCACGTGGCTTCTTCTCGATGAACACCGGACGCAGCTTTCTCTGCTTGGCCAGCGAGTCGATCGTTGCCTTGTAAAGCGGCTTCTCCTTCTCGAAAAGGAATCCAAGGAGTTGGGACGCAGTGGACTGCGGCATGTGGGCGAAGATCTCGTTTGGCTGATACATACAGGTTCGATGCGGGCGGGAAGAGTAGGAGAGGAAGGAGGGGATGCAAGCCGTTGCTTCCGATTGAGCTTGCATCCGGGCCTTGGCGGGAGGGCATTTCGAGGCGACATTCCACAAATGACCGCACCTGCTGTCACCCAACTTACCCCGATCAAGTCCCTGACGCTCGAAGAGCTTCAGGAGCGCCTCACTGCACTCCATCAGCCGGGCTACCGGGCAAAGCAGATCATGCAATGGATCTATGGGAAGCGGGCCGGCTCATTCGAGCAGATGAGCGATCAACCCGCCGCCCTGCGTCAGCAGCTCGCTGCGGAGTTCCGATTCGACAAGCTCGACCTGATCCGCGTCCTCGGTTCGGAGGACACCACCCGCAAGTTCCTCTTCCGCCTTGCCGACGGTAATCTCATCGAATCCGTCCTGATCCCCGCTTCCCCCGCGCTCTATGGCGAAGCATCCGACCGCCGCACCCTCTGTATCTCCACGCAGGTCGGCTGTGCCTATGGATGCAAATTCTGCGCGAGCGGCCTCGATGGCTGGAGCCGCAATCTGCACGCCGGAGAAATCGTCGATCAGATCCTCCGCGCAGAAGAAATCAGCGGCGAGCGCGTGAGCAATCTCGTCTTCATGGGAATGGGGGAACCCCTCGCCAACTTCGCCAACCTGATGAAGGCGATCACCATCATCAACTCCCCGTGGGGGATTGGTATCGGCGCTCGCCACATTACCATTTCCACCAGCGGACTGGCTCCTCAGATCAAACAACTTGCAGATCAGCCGCTGCAGATTCGCCTCGCCATCTCGCTGCACGGCGCCACCGATGAGGTCCGCCAGCAGATCATGCCGGTGAACCGGAAATACCCGCTCGAAGTCCTGCTCGATGCATGTGCCTATTATACCCAGCGAAAGAAACAATGGCTCACCTTCGAGTACATCCTCATTGAAGGAATCAATGACCGCCCGCAGGACGCACACGCCCTGGTGAAAGTCGCTCGCAAGGTAAAGGCAAAGGTAAACTGCATTCCTTATAACAAGGTCGAAGGCCTTGAGTGGAGTCGACCCAGCGAGGAGCGACAGGACGCATTTATGGACATTCTCTACGCCGGCGGGATCACTGCCACGATCCGCCGCGAGAAAGGGCACGACATCGCCGCAGCCTGTGGACAGCTGCGTCGTCAGACCATGCCTGTGAGCACAGAGACGGCTGCCGGATAGGCGGCTTGCGAAAGCCTTTGCAGAACCCCTGCCCCCAAGCTACCAAAAGCCATGCCCGAAGACGATCAACCCGAGAAAGTCTGGGACGAATACGATTGGGAACGTTTTCTCCAGCAGCAGGACCGGAAGACCGAGAAATACATGGAGTTGCTGGAACGATACATCGACGATCCTAACCGGGATCAGATCATCGCCCGCGAAATGGGATGGGAACATCTCCTCGACAAGGAAGGTCAGGAATGGGCGGAAAGTGTCGATTCCCAGTTTGCCGAAGAGATTGCGGCCCAGATGGACGATGATGATGAAGAAGATGAGGAGGATGAAGACTTTGACGAAGAGGATGATGACGAGCCCGAGGGCTTTGAGGTGCACCCTCTCTATCAGGCGGCGTTTGCGTTGACGACGTGGGTGGACCAGATGTTTGAGGAGTGCGGTGACCGTGTCCTCAGCCATCCGTCTGCCGTGCGCCTCTCCACGCATGCAGCAGTCGCCGGTGCAAAGCTGGCTGCAGCGCTGAGCGATGATGATATCGATGAACTCGGGATGACGATCGCATATCTCAAACGCGCCCTTCATGCCGTGACGATCGCGTTGGATTGCGCGGTGCATCTGCACGAAGAGCGCCTGATCGACTCCGCCCAGTTCGGCGGGCTGAATCAGCGTCTTTTCCAGGTAAGGGACGGAATTATTGAACTGATGGGGGAATACCGTGCCGAGTGGCGGCGACGGTATGGGCGGTAACAGTTTGGAGTAACGGGCACACTCACAGGAACGACGAAGGACAAGTGACGAAGCTCGAACGAAGTCCGAAGCTTCAATGATGAAGCTGGGTCAGTACTTCGATCTTCGCTTGTTCTTCCCGGTATCTTTTTTGGATTTCTGCCCCTCTTCATTCGATCAAAGGGGCAGTGCGGAGGCGCCTTGAAGATGTGTGAACAACAAGGTGCAAAAGCAGTCTGAAGCTCCCTCACCACAGGGAAACCACACCTGTCGAATTTCGGGCGTAACCGATTCTTTAGGGATTCGTCACCCGATTCCCACCATTCATCACTTCCTCCATGGACTTGGTGAATGAAAATCAGCCAGCTTCGTCAAACCCATGCCAACAGAGGCTCCAGATAACAATCCCCCCGTGCCGAACGATGAGCTTGAACTCGTCGCAAAAGCTCAAATGGGCGATACGGGAGCCTTCAACGAACTTGTCTCCCGATACCGAACCCGCGCTTACGCAATGATTTACAACATGGTCCGCAACGAACAGGACGCCTGGGATCTCGCCCAGGACGGGTTCGTTAAGGCTTGGAAGTCGATCGGGCGTTTTCGCGGACAATCCTCTTTTTTTACCTGGCTCTACCGCATTCTGATGAATGTCACCATTGACTGGACGCGGCGGAAACAAATCGAAAGCGGGACCGAATTTGACGACGCGCACGGGCTCCGGGAAATCGCACCGGGGGCTGTTACTGCGCCAAAGGATGAGTTGCAACCTGCAGTAAAACTCTCGGATAAGGAAATTCGCGCGCGGATCGATGCCGCGATCGAGCGCCTTTCACCGGAGCACCGGCAGGCGATTACCTTACGTGAGATTGAAGGTCTGGAGTACCAAGAGATTGCGGACATGATGGATTGTTCCATCGGGACGGTGATGTCGCGTCTCTTCTACGCCCGCAAAAAACTGCAAACCATGCTCAAGGACGTTTATGAAAACCTTTGAAGAACGTTACACCGCCTGGATCAACGATCGCTTGCGTGGTGCCGAATTGGAGGCGTTTGAGAAGGAACTCGATCAGCGGCCGGTGCCCGATATCGAGGACGATCCGGAGTCGAAACTCCTTGGAAATCTGCTCCGCACCCATGGTGCGGCGCCGGCGATGACCAATCCGGACTTTTTCAATCACCAGATCATGGCTCGCATCGCGGCTGAGGAGCAGCCGGTGCATGCAGCTTCGAGTCGCTCACGTCGTTTTTTCGACTGGCCATTTGCCCGGCTCGCCTGGGCTGCGGCGCTGGCGGCTGTGCTTGGATGGGTTGCCGCCAAGACCATTTTGCCCATCGTTCCCGGTTCCCCTTCTTCGCCTCAGCAACCCGAGTATTTTGCACAGGTGATCGAGGCTCACAGTCCCGATCCGAACATCTCGGCGACCGTAATCGAGTCTAAGGAGGATAATGTCACTGTCCTCTGGCTGGACGGATTGGATTATCTGCCGGCGAGCTACGAATTGCACTGAGCCATGCCCTCCCCGATCCGGATTTTAACCTCACGGCGGGCTGCCTCACCACTCGTGTGGCTCGTCGCTGCTACCATTCTAGTATGGCTCAGCTGTGGGCAGACGGCGAGTGCCAAGGATCGCATCTGGAGTGCGCTGCTCCTCGCAACCAATGTTGACAATCCGAAGCAGCCCGTTCCCGAGGTGGCGCGCTACCGCGGGGCAGTCCAGCGGATTTTCGGATACAATCAGGTCGAGCTTATTGGCTCAGCGACTCAGACGATCGATGAGCAATGCGAGCGTTGGCTCGTTCCGACCCAGAACTTCTGGTTCGGCCTCAAGGCGAAGAAGGCCAAGAACGACCATTACCTCCTCGATGTGACGCTCTACCACGATAAGCGTCAGCTCGTGCAAGCACAGGCAAAGCTCGGTCCCTCTAGTCCGCTCTTCATTCGCGGCCCTATGCATGCACGGGGGCAGTTGCTGATCGTTCTGCAGGTAATGCCGTAGGGAAGGGTGGGGGTGAGGGCGTCAAATAGCAGATCGGGAGGCGTTTGGTGGATTCTCCGTAAGCTGAACGCATGTCCGGCGTTTCCGGAATGCAAAGCCCCATCTTGAGACCTGCGTTCCTTATCGATCCGGCGTTGGTGGACTTTGTGAAAAAAATCACAAATACCCCTTGCACGTTTCCGCGTCCTGAATACAGTGATCCTCGTTCTGGGGGGAACAGCGCGGGTATCGTTTGCCAGTCGGCACGGTACCCGCGCAATTTTTTTGGTTGGGAGCAGCCAACAAGGCGGAGCACGTGAAAATGGTGTAGAAGGTAATCAGTTCGGATTCCGCTACTTGCACCAGCTCCGATCCGTTAGTGCGCGGCTCTCAACTCG
>CBINJX010000060.1:0-11775 GCA_966251085.1 uncultured Verrucomicrobiales bacterium | reverse complement strand
GTGGAATGTGCGGTCTGTGCAATTCGAGCAGATGAACTTGTCCGAGATCGCCCCATCGAACGGCTGTGAGCAACGCTCGCAGTACGGCGCTTTGATGCGGCGCGCTCCTTTTCCGCATTCCTCGCAGAGGTGAATGCCGTTTTCGGTGTCCGCCTGACACATGGCACAGTGCGGCGGGTAGAGCAGCGAGAGTAGTCCGGCCCCGGAGCGCCGGGCAATTTCAGCGAACCGGGACTTGATCGCGGCGATCCTCATACCAAGTCCAGAGCCAGACCAGCACCAACGCCAGCAGGAGGACTAGAACAGGCACCAGGCCGATCTGAAGCTCCTTCCCGATCCATGGAAGATGCGCGTCCTCACGCTTGGTGAGCTTGCTGAAGCCCATCTTCACGAACACCACCCCGGCATGCAGACCAATCGCCATCCAGAGTGAGCGCGTCCGAAGCGTGGCGTAGCCCAACACCCATCCGAGGGTAAACAGGGTGGTGAACCCGGCGAGGAGCATCATTGGCTCGGTAAACTGATGGAAGACATGAGGAACCAGCTCGAAGCCCGACATCCAGCCGACGGAGGCAATCTGGAGATCGTCGTCCGGCTTCAGGAAGTGAAGAATTGCAAAGATCGCAGTCGTCCAGAAGAGCGCCGTATAGGGGCGGAGCGTGCGGCGGAAGAGCCCCAGGATTGCTCCGCGGAAAAGAGCCTCCTCGATCACCGCCACCGTGATCGCTGATAGGGCGATCTTTGGCAGCGCTCCCCAGGGCAGGACCAGCTTCCAGCGGTAAATTCCGAACGAGATGTAGCTTCCGGCCATCGCCGCCACCAGCACGCCTGCAATGGCGAAGCCGACGCCGAGATGGATTGCCCACCGGTGATCCTTTTCCAGTCCGAGATCCCCCCACCGTCTCATGCGGAGCCAACGCACCGTGGGCCAGAGCAGAGCCACGGCAGCCACGAGCATGGCGCGATTGAAGAACTTCTGGAAATCGGTTTCGCTCAGAAACTCGAACACGCCGAGCCGCGCCAGCCATTGGCCAGCCCAGTATAGCGGCGGCGCGAGGAGGGCGCCGAGTACGATGACGGCAATAAAGTAGCCGAGAATTTTAGCGATCTCTTTCAAGGGCGCGTTATTCTCCCGAAAACTTCGATCCGCTCCACTAAAAACCCATGCGCAACGTTCACGTCTGGAAAACTACTACTGAAGAAGGAGAAAAACGCGAGGTCCGGGCCGAGCGTTTCGCGGGCCAATGGCGCTTCCAGTCCAAGCTGAAGAGTGAGGATAGCTGGACGTACTTTGATGTGCCGACGCTGGAGGATCTCGCGGAGTTGCGTGATGTGCTCTGGCGGAAATATCAGCGGAAGCGGCTCCCGTGGGATGATGTCGCGTCGATTGACCGGATGATCAAGGAGCGGGGCGGGGTCGTTCCGGAGGAGGAATAGTACTCAGTGCTCAGATGTCAGTCATCCAATGCTGAGGTCCTGCCGTTTGAATGCTTCAATGTTCGACACTGATCGGCTAATCGCCCTCGATAAAGCACACACCTGGCATCCATTCACGCAGATGCGCGACTGGTGTGTGCCGGACTTTGAGCCGTTGATGCTGGTGGAGGGGGAGGGGGCGATCCTTCGCGATAGCCGGGGGCGGGAGTATATCGACGGAAATTCCTCGATCTGGACGAACATCCACGGGCACCGTCATCCCCGGCTCGATGCAGCGCTCCGGGCCCAGCTCGATCGTGTTGCCCATACTTCTTTCCTCGGATTCAGCAATCCGGTGGCCGCGCAGCTTGCCGCCGAACTTGTTGCCCTCTGGCCTGAGGGTACGCTGACGCGGGTGTTCTTTTCCGATGATGGCTCCACCGCCATTGAGGTGGCGCTCAAGATGGCTGTGCAGTTCTGGCAGCAGACGGGGCAGCCACAACGCCGCAAGTACGTCGCTTTCAGCAATGCGTATCATGGCGACACCATGGGAGCCTCAAGCCTTGGTGGCGTGCCGCTGTTTCATGAGCGATTTGCCGCGTGGCAGTTCCCGGTGACTCATATCGCCACGATTGAACAACTCGCGACACTGGAACCTCGGGAGATTGCCGCGGTTGTTATCGAGCCCATCATTCAGGGGGTAAACCAGATACGTCCTTGGCCGTCTGGGATGCTGGCAGATCTCCGGCGCTGGTGTGATGAGAACGATGTCCTGCTCATTGCCGATGAGGTGATGACCGGCTTCGGCCGCACGGGAACGATGTTTGCCTGCGAGCGTGAGAAGGTGATTCCGGATTTCATTGCTTTGGCAAAGGGGCTCACCGGCGGTTACATGCCGCTCGCTGCCACTCTTACTACGGATAGGGTCTTTGAGGCGTTTCTCGGTGGGACCGATCGTACGCTTTACTACGGCCACTCATATACCGGGCATCAGCTCGGCTGTGCAGTGGCGCTCGAAAACCTTGCCATTTTCCGGGAAGAACGGGTGCTCGAAAAGATGCAGGGAAAGATTGCCCTTCTCTCAAAGCTCTTTGACGAACACCTGCGACCGCTCCCGTTTGTGCATGAGGTGCGGCAGTGTGGGTTTGTTGCGGGTATTGAGTTGAGGCAGCCGGAGGGGGAGCCGTTTCCGGCAGCGCAGCAGGTCGGCGCGAAGGTATGCATCGCAGCCCGTGCTCACGGTCTCCTGACGCGCCCGATCCGGGATACAATCGTGCTGATGCCGCCCTACTGTATCACTGAGGAACAGCTCCTCCGGGCGGTGGCAGCCATCGCGCGTGCGGCTGAAGAAGTGATCGGGTAGGAACCGTAGCGCCAGCCATCCTGGCTGCGGGTGACCGGAACATCCTGCTCCGAGTCCGAGCGGCTCGTGCCCACCTCAGGGCCGCTCGCGAGCGGGGAATTGTCGCATCTTGGTAAGCCGAGCGTTCGCCTGCCTGTAAGGATGATCTTTCGATTGGCTTGAGCTTCGGAAAGTGCCCATCAATTGCAATCCGAGACCTCCTCCCAGCTCGCGAGTTTCGGAATCAGCAATGTTCCAGCCATGTCTCAAAATTCGCGTCATCCAGAGGCTTTCCGTTCAGCAGATCTCTTCGATCAGGGGCTCGGATATGTCGTGATCAGTCGTTTCAAGAGCGATGGTCGGGTAGAGATGGGGGTATTTCTCGTCGATATTCTCTGTCTCGGTGTGAAAGACGCGTTTTTCTACCGGGCGGAAACGTTGAGTGCTTATGAGCGGACACTCGAGGAGATCATGCAGGGAGAGCGAGTCGCGATGCCTCCTGCAGCAGCTCGTAAGCTGGTCGAACAGGCAGTGGCTTATGCTGCAAAACTCGGCTTTGCTCCGGCTGCGGATTACAAGAAGGGAGCCCGGATTTTCGGCGGGATCCATACAGAGGACTGGCCTGGGAATTTCACCTTCGGGAAAAAGGGGAAACCATTCTTCATCAATGGGCCAAATGATACTCCATCCCGCTGTAACAAGATCATCGCGGCACTCGAACGGAGCTGTGGGCCGGGAAATTTCGACTACACCATCGTATCAAACTTCGAAAACATTGAGTTGGAGGGAGTGGAGTTTGGAGAGGAAGAACCCGAAGAAGAAGAGGATGAGAGGGAGGAGAAGGGGACCTTTGACAGATCTGCAGAGCGTCGCAGAGAAACAGATCCGGCAGGACTTGTGGTTCCTGCCGGGGATGCGGACCTTGCCGAGCGTCTGGCGCAGATCGTTGATCCTTGGCTTTCCGACGAACTCGATCCGCACGCGATGGAGACACTGTTTCTTCTCGGAGTGGCCGCTTGGAATCATTCTGTGACACCGTGGGTGCTCAGATTAGTCTTAAAAATGCGCATCTGGATGAAGGGCAGACGCAAAGGGGTGGCGATGTTTAACGAACTCATTGAGCGCCGGCACAATCTATTTCCCGACGACCGGCGTGTAATTGCCGATCTAACGGTGAATCAGTGTGGGTATGCCCAATTCGAAGTCCGTGTTGGTCGTCTCGGCGAGACGGACAAATTACCGGAGCGGACCAGCATGCAACAACGGTAGCGCTCCTTGCGGCTCCTGCTAGTTTCCCATTGCGACACCCAGCCGCTTCCCCGAGCATCGCGGGCGCATGAAAGCAAAGCTTGCCCTCACGGCTCTGGTTGCGCTCGGCGCAATCTTCCTTTCCCCCGCACACGCCAAGGTCACCGGCCAGACTGTCGAGTACAAGTCCGGCGACACCACACTGGAAGGCTATGTCGCTTATGACGTCAGCAATACCGCTCGCAGGCCTGCTGTCCTGATCGTCCATGACTGGATGGGCGTGAGCGAACACACCAAGCAGGTGGCTCAGGACATCGCCGAGCTCGGATACCTCGCCTTCGCTGCAGATATCTACGGCAAGGGCGTACGCCCTGCCGACCGCACCATCGCTTCTGAGACGGCTGGAAAATACAAGGCGGACAGAAAACTTCTCCGTGAGCGCGTGAATGCCGCTTTCAAGGAGATGAAGAATCATCCTCTCGCCGAAGCCGACAAGACGGCGGCGATCGGATTCTGCTTCGGTGGCACCACTGTGCTCGAACTCGCCCGCTCCGGAGCGGATGTGGACGGGGTCGTTTCCTTTCACGGCAGCCTTGATTCCCCAACTCCCGCCGACGGTAAGAACATCAAAGCCAAGGTCCTCGTGCTCCATGGCGCAGAGGATCCCTTTGTAAAGAAGGAGGACATCGACGCGTTTCAGAAGGAGCTGATCGATGCCGGTGTGGATTGGCAGATGGTGTACTACGGAAATGCCGTTCACTCCTTCACCCAGAAAAAAGCAGGCAACGATAAGAGCAAGGGAACGGCCTATGAAGAAAAGGCTGCCCGCCGCTCCTGGGAGGCGATGAAGGACTTCTTCGTGGAGCTATTTGGCGGTTCCAGGTAACGCGCTAATTGCTGCGGGTGGGTACGAGATACGTACTCGCCCGCAACTCCTCAGCTCTCAATTCTCAACCCAACCTCTCAACTTTTCCGAACATGGGTCTTTTCTCCAGCATCATGGGTAACGCCGCCGAAATCTCCGCTGCGGATGTGCAGCGGGAGCTTGGCCCCATTCTAGTCCCGGGCGAGTCCGTGGCAAAAGCGTTTCACCTTTTCCGCGACCAGATCGTCCTCACTAACCGCCGGCTGATCACCATCGACAAACAAGGGGTGACTGGCTCGAAGCAGGCGGTCATCTCGATTCCCTATAGCAGCATCAAAAAGTTCTCCAAAGAAAGCGCGGGGCTCTTCGATCTCGATGCGGAACTTCAGGTCTGGATCACCGGCGAGGCGATGCCGATGAAGTGGGAGTTTTCCAAGGGCGTGAATATCAACGAAGTGTACGCCCTGCTGAGCCAGTTCGTGCTCGATAAGCACTAAAGCGCCAGCATGCCGTGATTTGTGTAAAGGCGGCTCTCTGCGGAGTTCAGCGACGCAGGCGCCGCCTTTTCCTTCCTCAGCCTTCCCTCACAAACCTCGCCGCAAAGGCTCCGTCCACACCGTCTTTAAACGGCAGCGTGCGACGGCTCTCGACGAACCGAAGCTGCGGCACGGATTGGGTGATCTGTTCGACGACGCGGTCGTTCTCTTCGGATTCCAATGAGCACGTGCTGTAAACGAGCGTGCCGCCGGGTTTCAGCAGCGGGGTAAGCTTCTTCACCATCGTGAACTGCGTGATCGGCATGCGGATGAAATCCTCATCCGTCAGCCGCCACCGGACATCGACCCGTCGCCGGAGTACACCCGTGTTCGAGCACGGGGCATCGATCAGGATGCGATCGAAGGAGTCGGGGGAAAGCGGGGCCGTGCCGGCCGCACTCATCACATCCAGCTGCAGTGGTTGCGCATTCCTCACACCGAGGCGGTGCAGATTTTCCCGCAGGCGATCGACGCGGGATTCGAAGAGGTCACAGGCGATGATGCGCCCGGTGTTACGCATCAGCTCGGCAAGGTAAGTCGTCTTGCCTCCAGGCGCAGCGCAGGCATCCAGCACGGTCTCTTTCGGGCATGGTGCGAGAAGATCGCAGGCGAGCAGCGTGCTCGGATCCTGCACGTAGCAGAGCCCCTGCGAAATCCAGGAGGCGGGGATCTTTCGGACCTTTAATGCGTGTGAATGGAACGGGGAAATCTCGGCGGATTCGGCGCTACGGAGGAGTTCTCCCGGTGTGACTTTCAGCCCATTTGCACGCACGTACACCTCCGCCGGGGTGTTGTCCCATTCGCAAAGTTTAGCCGTGGCCTCTTCTCCAAATTGCTCATTCCATCGTTCAACCAGAAAATCAGGATGCGATCTGCGAATCGCGGGCGGCGCGGAGGCGAGCGTTTTCTCCAGACTCTCACGTTCGCGAAGGGCACGGCGGAGTACCGCGTTGACCAAACCCCGGGCTTTGCCTCCGAGTGCCACAGTTTCATTTACCGCAGCATGCGGGGCGATGCGGGTGTGGAAGATCTGGTAAAGGCCAAGTCTGAGAAGTCCGCGTGTTTCCGGGTCCACGCTCCCCTCACGCAGCTGGCGAATCAGATAATCCAGCTCGCTCAGATTCCGAAGCACGCCATAAAACAGCTCCATGACCAGCGCACGATCGGGAGCCGACAACGACTGCGCTTTCAGTTGAGTATGGAGGATGTCGTCGGAAAAAGAGCGCCCGCGTTCCCACTCGAGGAGAGCTTTCAGAACAACGGCGCGTGGATTTGAAGCCATAAAGGCAGGTGAGAGTTGGTGGTTGAGAGTTGAGAGCCGGTTTCTGGTGTTTGCGGTCCGCGCCCTGTATTCGCGCAGATCTCGCAGCGACAATGTCGGGTAAAAGTCGAACGTCGTAAACGTTCGAGACATCCGAGCAAAAGAAAACGCCCTCCGCAGGGAGGGCGTTTCGATTTCGAAATGACTGGAGTGGCTTATTTCGCCTTTCCGTTCACCTGCGGGCGACCCACGGCATAGTAAACAAAGCCGAGTTCGCGCATGAGCTGCGGGTCGAGGTGATTGCGGCCGTCGAAGATGAGCGGAGTGTGCATCCGCTTCTTCACTTCTTCGAAGTTCTGATTCGTGAACTCGCTCCACTCGGTGGCGATGATCAGCGCTTCCGCGCCTTCCGTGGCATCGACCGGAGTATTCGCGAGTTTTACCTTTTCCGGATCGACGAGTTTCCACTCCACCGCCTTCTCCGCACCCTTTGGATCGTACGCGGTGACATGTGCACCCTCGGTGACGAGACGATTGACCAGTTCGATCGCGACGGAGTTGCGGACGTCATCGGTGTCCGGCTTGAAGGTCAGCCCCCACACGGCGATCTTCTTGTCCTTCAGTACCCAGAGCGCATCGCGGACCTTGTCAATGAAGCGGGTAAGCTGATTGGCGTTGATCCGCTCGACTTCCTCGAGCAGGGCGAAAGGAGTGCCGAGCTGGCGAGCGATTGCGATGAAAGCCTTTACGTCCTTCGGGAAGCAGGACCCGCCGTAGCCGAGGCCTGCATTGAGGAAGTTGCGGCCGATGCGCTTATCGGTGCCAATGCCATTGGCGACCATCTCGACGTCCGCACCGCTCGCTTCGCAGATCGCGGAGACAGCGTTGATGTAGGAGATCTTGAGTGA
This sequence comes from uncultured Verrucomicrobiales bacterium, assembly GCA_966251085.1. GTDB lineage: Bacteria > Verrucomicrobiota > Verrucomicrobiia > Chthoniobacterales > Chthoniobacteraceae > CBINJX01. The sequence continues at coordinate 4,199 of CBINJX010000060.1, read as the reverse complement.
GAGGAAGGAGTTGGCCGCGTGTTTGATCAGCTCGGCTGAGTTGACATCGGTTACGAGGATCGGCGCCTGGAAGGGTTCATACACGCGCTTCATCAGGTCGGTCGCCTTCTGCGAGGCGGAGCCGATGACGATCCGGTCCGGGTTCATCAGGTCCGGCACCGCGCAGCCTTCACGGAGGAATTCTGGGTTGGAAACCACATCGAATTCAGCCTCTTTGTTGTAGCGGCGGATCGTATCCGCAACCTTCTCACCGGTCTTTACCGGCACCGTCGATTTATCAACCACCACGCGGTACTGCCCCGGTTTCAGCACGCCGGCAATCTCGCGAGCTACCTTCTCGATGTAGGTGAGATCAACAGAGCCATCCGCCTGAGGAGGCGTAGGGACAGCGATGAAGACAACTTGGGAATGATCGACGCCGTCTTCGATGGAATTGGTGAAACGCAGACGTTTCGCCGCAACATTGCGATGAACCAGCTCTTCGAGGCCCGGCTCATAGATCGGAATTTCGCCGCGCTGGAGCATGTCCACCTTGCGCTGGTCGTTATCGACGCAGACGACGTGATGACCGACTTCGGCGAAACAGGCGCCCGTAACCAAGCCGACGTAGCCGGAGCCGATGATGCAAAGATCCATTTTCTTAGAAGAATTAAGTTAAGGTTGCGACGAATGGGTGGGGATTAATGGGGCAGGAAATCCCGCTCTCAAGCTGAAATTCCGGCATGCCTGACCAAAAGCGCAGTATCCCGAAGGTGCTGCGTGTTATTCAGTTTAGCGATTTTTGCTACCGCCGTTGCCTCCTCCGATATCTTCAGGATCGAAGGCGAGAGGGAGACGAATGTTGGGGAGATCCTTGAGAGTGAAGGTAAGCAGGAATCCAAACTCCTGATTGCCGTCATCATTGTAGCCGCTGTTGTCCCGGACGAATAACCCGAGCGAGGCGATCCAGCTGGAGAGGTCCCGGTGGAGTTCATAGCGCTGGGTCTCGAGAGTGCTCGTCTCGAACTCGTAGCGTTCCAGGAAGGAAAATGCCCAGTTGTCGGTGATTCGAAGATATCCGCCCAAGGTCGCCAGGTTGGAGTCCCTAAAGATTGGGTTGCCATTGAGATACCGATGTCCAACGCTCAGCTGAACACTCGGGTTCAGCATGAAGTTGAGGTTGGAATTGATTTCGGTGAATCCGTCGTCGAGCAGCGGGAATTGCGAGTCGATGTTCAGGTTTACCCACGGAAGCGGAGTCCAGCGCAGGCGGTTGTGAAGGTTGGAGAAGGTGCCTTCGTCACCGATAACCGATCCGCTGTAGGTATCGTACACAGTGACGCGCTCACCGTTCCGCGTCTCGTTCCTTGCGACCAAAACATCCAGGAAGTTGGGGCGGTCGATGTTGACGTCGATGAACGTCGTCAGTTCCAACCAGTTGAAGGTTTGATTGTCCCGGCGTGTCTGGAACCGGTTGTAAACGCCCAGGCGGAGAATCGTCCAGTTATCGATCGTGTCGATCGAGTTGAAGGTCGGGAACCCGATTGGTGCGGGTTTGGTGGAAGGTGTCCGGCGGTCGATTTGTGGAATCTCGCTCGGGTCCTCACTTGTCCAGACGTAGGAAAAATTTGTGAATGGCTGGATCACGTGGCGCAATCCATCCAGTCCCCATGCCCGCGACTGTACCTGCTCGTATGCTCGGGAGAGCTTGAAGGATGCTTCGAAGCCGGTATTTACCACGGCCCGGAAGACTGAACCGCCTTCCGCCAAGCCGAATTCCAGACGCTGGGCATTCGGGTTGGTAAGGGTTGGAGAATCCGCAAGGAGTGTCTGCAGGCGGTCGGTGTTGCTGTAATAAGTTCCACGCAAGCCGAGTCGCGGGACCACAGAGAGCCAGCCGAAAAATGTCTGCGGATAGACGACCTGATGGAACGAATCCGCGCGGAACGTATCGTAGTCCGGCAATAGCGTGAGATCCGAGAAGTTCCGCTTGTAGTAACCTGCGCTTGTCTCGCCCTCGTAGAAGAATCCGCTGCCAAAGATCGGCTGGCGCTTCACGTCGAGCGCAAGTTCCGGGAGGCGCTCAGTGAAATCGAGGAACTCGTTGATCTGCTTACGTCCGATCAGGTTGAGGGTGTAATCCTCGTCCCACTTCGTGATCGCGATCATGTTGTCCGGATTCGGATCGCGGCGTACCAGTCCCGGCTCGAAGTCCTCAAGGTACCGTACGTCGCTCAACAGGTTGATATCGACCGTCGAATAGATGTCTTCCGTGAAGTAGGTCCGGTCCTGCAGGGAGACCCGGTAACGGCCTGAGTCGATCCCCTCATCATTGTTGCGATCGCCTGTCTCGTCCGTCTCTGGGCTCGCATCGTGAACGTAATACGAGCGGAAACGTCCCCAACTCCGCTTGTCGATGCTGGTCCACTCGGAGTCAAAGCCGACGCCAACCCCGCGCTCGCTCAGCAGGTCGAGACGGAAGGTTCCGGACCAATTATCGGTAATGGGAAATGTGTAGCGTGTGAGGAGGAATGCTCCGAGGCGGCTGCTGTAGCCGGGGGACAGTGAGAAGGCCTGCTCCTGGTTTAGGCTCTGGTAGATGTAAGGAAACCAGAACACCGGCGTCTTGCCGATGTAGAGCCTGACGTTGCTGAAGATCACCCGGTCATCCGGATAGATGCGCACCTGCTTGGCTCGCAGAAAATAGTCCGGCTTCGAGTTGTCGCTCGTGGTAAAGATGGCGTCCCGAACCAAGTAGGCGTTAGGTCCCAGAGTGGAGAGAGTATTCCCTGCAAACTTGAACGGATACGCACCGCCGCGGAAATCCGCAGCGGTGAGTTGCTTCGTCTCCAGGTTGTAAACCGCGCGCTCACCCGTAAAGAGTTGTCCATCCCGGTAAATGCGAACATTCCCGCTGACGAGCACGTCGCGGGTGTCCGGATTGTACTGCGCGTAATCGCTGTAGATCGTGGATTCGCCATAACGAATCACCACATTTTCTTCTGCGACGGCAATGCCGCCCTCGAAGCGGGTTTCCTCCGCATTGATCTCGATCGGGACGTCCCCGAAGCTCCCGAACTGCCCATGTGCGCCGGAGAGCCCAAGAAGCAGAATCGCAATCGAAGTGAGCAGGGGTCGTTTCATGAGAGCAAATGCGCGGCAAGCTAGCGGGGAGGCGGAAGGTATGCCAAGAGGAAAGACTCTTGGCGGACTGGAGTGAAGCGATGCCGGAGTCGGCGTCGGCACGCCTGAGAAACGGGCGTTCGGCAGACGTTCGCTGAACGTTTTTGCTATTGCAGGAGCGTGTTGTTCGGGAGCGAAAAGGGGCGTTGAACGCTCTCGGTCTGAATCCTACTCGTAATCGTAATCTTACTCTCCCCAGCGAACAATGCCGCCGAAGGAGGCGAATAAGGTGACGGTGGCTGGCGGATCACCGCCCCGACGGCACCTCATGGATGTTCACTGGCGATGTCGAGTCCGGGCTCGAAAACACCTGCTGCGGTTCCGCTCCCGCATTTGCCACTGCCTCAAAAACCTTGGCGTTTACGGCTACGACCGTCGTCGGTTCGGCGGCGATGGCATCAAACTGCCAGCACTTCCCTGAAAGCACGGTTTGTTTGCCGATCTGATCCCCAGCTACGAGCGTGCGTAGGATATTCCCGTTCGCATCGAGCAACTCGATACGGCCGCTCTTGACCACATAAAGCGAACGGGCTGGTTCGCCCGCGCAGATGATTTCGTCTCCCTTTTCGAGATGCATCTCCTGCAGCATGCGTGTTGGTTTCGGCTGAAAGAGCGCGATGTCTCGCGGGAAAAACAGGTCGAGTGTCCACTCGATCATCACTCGAAGCTTTCGCTCAATCCCTGGCAGCTTCATCAGATAAATCGTTCGCCACAGCCACCATGCGAAAAAACCGGAGAACTTGAGCCCGAAGACCTCGGCCACTGCCGCATGATGTCCGATCGCTGCAAGTTCGCCCAGGCCTGTGAAGGTGAACGGTTTGAGCGATGAACTCGTGTTGCGAAGGACCGATGCGAGATTTCGCCCCAGCAACTCTCCTTGGCGAACCGCGAACTGTGCGGTTGGTGGGCAATACCTGTGAACGTCGAAGGGTGAGAGGCGCCCCTCTGCGGTGACAGGTGCATCACGATGCCGGGGTTCCTTGGCCGGCATCGGTACTGCAGCGCAATCGCCGATCGCCCAGAGTCGCTCGTGTCCA
>CBINJX010000059.1:0-11813 GCA_966251085.1 uncultured Verrucomicrobiales bacterium | reverse complement strand
CGCCACGCCAGGATGGGTGGTCAAAGTGGGTCAGACTTGCAGTCTGACTTGGATGGAGCCCGGCAGTTCGCCAACTCCCAATACACTCCTGACATCGCCCATTTCCGCCAGGGTACACGCGAAACTACACAGCCCGAAAAACCTCCGGCACAAACTCCCGGTCACTAGCTTCGCTCACCGCGAGTGCAATCTGCTCGCGCATGATCTCCTCCGCCACCGGGTGCTGATACATCGCGAGCGTACGCTTCAGCACTTCCTCGAGCGCCGCCCCGCTCGTGTGAACCTCCCGGTACAGCTTCAGCGCCAGTGCTTCCGCCGCTCCCGGCGTGAGCAATGCGGGCATCTCCACGCCAAGCGCGGATGGATCAACTCGATCCACCCCCAACTCATACCGCTTCATCAGCGCCCTGAGCAGTCGCCAGCTCTCCTCCGGTGTCGCTGTGGGAAAAATCGGGATCTTCACATCGACACGCCCCGGACGCTTGAGATCGACCTCGATTAAATCCGGACGGCTCGATGCCAAGACCCAGATAATTCGGCCACGGTTTTCAGGACGGCTCATCTCAGTGGCAATCATCGAATAAATGCGCCCCGACAGACCGGAGTCATTTCCGCCGGACTCACGTCGTCCTAGCGCCTGATCCGCCTCATCAATGAATACATAACAGCGGTTCAGCGCCGCCAGCAGACGGAAGATCTTCTCCAGATTCCCTTCCGTACTACCGACCCAGCGGTCCCGGAAATTCTTGATCTTCACCACGGGCACACCTGCCTCCCCGGCGAGGCATTCGATCAGATAAGTCTTCCCGGTGCCCACCGGACCACAGATCAGATACCCCATCGGTAGGGCTCGCAGATCTCCCTTTCGCCAGAGGGCAAGGTCCTGCCGGAGCCATGTTTTCACGGCATCCAGTCCGTGCAGATCATCTAACGTGCGGCGAGACTCGATGAACTCGATCAGGCCCTGGCATTCTTCCTCTACGAGCTGCTTCTTCAGCGCGACTAGATCCCCAGCTTTCAGCGGCTCTTTTCGATGCTGTTTGAGTTTGAGTAAACTCTCGACTGCGTTGAGCGAGGTCCCGGTCAACTGCGCTGCCAATTCCCCAAACCGCCCCTGAAACTCCTGCAGCGCCTTGTTGTAACGGGGTGCCAGCACCGTAACCGCCCGCTCCAGCTCCATGGTGGACGGAAGCGGGACCTTGATTTTCGCAGCACGCGGATTGGCCGCAAGGAGCGGATGCAGATCGCTGAGGTTCTCGGTGAGCAAGAAGGTCGCGAGTGTATGCTCTGCCAGAAGTGCCTCGCTGCTCCATTCACGGAGCAGCAGCGCAAGAGCGTGGAGATCGTAGTTCAGCGACCCCGGAACAGCGGGCGCCACGAGGTTCGCCGCCTTCACCAGACACGCTACATGGAGACGCTCCTTTCCGAGTCGAGCAAGATTGGCGCAGTAACGCATGTAGCGCGTAAGCCACTCGATGGCCGCACGCGGCGCGCGGGGTAGCTCCGGGTTTTCACGGAATCCCTGCCATTGGGAAAATAGCTCTCCCCCCTTTTCGACCCGGATGCCGTTTCCAAGGTCGTAGCTGAGTACAACGTCGAAGCGCTGCAGCAGGACCCCGAGGAGAAACTCGGTGATACCAACCAGCGGCGGCTGATTGCTACCGGGAAGGACAAAACGATCCTGCAGATTTCCGTGCAGGATAAATTGGCTCGCCGCATCGCTCTCGTACAAAGCGGCGAGTTGCGACGCCCAGTTCGCGGGTGGTGGCGTCATGCGGCGGTGATATGCGTCTGGTTCTTAATCGTAATCTTACTCTCCGGAAGGGCTTACCTCACGGAGAACGGATGCCGGGAGATTACGATTACGAGTAAGAGTACGAAAGGGGGAGCGGCAGATCCTTATACCTACTGCGTCAGCGGGCCCATCGACTTCGTCCCGGAATCAGACGACTTCTCTTCGATCGCGACCGGCTTCTCTTTATCACCGAGAGCGATGCCTTCCTTCGCCGCGAAATCCGCCAGCGCCTGCTCGGCGAGTGCCTTCTGCTCAAACTCCTTCAGCGCGATTTCAGTCATATCCACCGAGTCCCTGGCGATCCGGGCACGACCTGCAGCCATTTCCCGCTCCTCATTTACCATCTTGGTAAGGCGATCAAGCGTATCCCCTGCTCCACCGATTTGCGAAACCATGCCGGAAGCCATCTCGGTGAGTTCCGCCGTGGCTTTCTTTACCTTGAGATCGTTGAGGCTATGACGTAGCGACTCGATCTTCGCCTGAGCGGCCTTTACCGCCACGTCCCGGGCTTTGACCAACTCACGATAAGTCGTCTCGGCCTGCTCCAGTTGCCGGCGGTTCTCTTCCAGCTGGGCCTGGGTGATCTGGAGCTGGACCGCATACTGCCCTGCCGCATCTCGGTTACCGGCCCGGAGGTGGGCGGTGGTCTTGGCACGCTGCTCCCGCTCGTCCTGCTCCAGCTTATTTACTTGCGCGATCAGCCGTTCACAAAGCGCAGCGTGCGACGCGAGGCCCTGATTGTACTTTGCGATCTGCTCGCGAAGGTTCTCCTTCTCCACCTCCAGGAGCGCCTCGGGGTTCTGTTTCTCCAGACCGCTGATAAAGAGACCGAAGAAACCGCGGATGAGATTGCCTAGCCGTTTGAACATAATCGGAAGTGGTGAACGGGAGTTGGAATGCCGCGGACCAAACCCGCGACACGTCAAGTGCTAGCAGGTCATTTGCCGGTGTCAGCCATAAGTGGGTTGAGTGTTGAGGGTTGAGTGTTGAGGGACATGATCCGGCAGATCGGGAACGTTCCCTCAAATCAGCCCCACCCACTTGGCACTTTCACGCGGCACCTGGCACTTCCTGTTGCCACAACCCAGATCTGAGCTAAGTCTCCCGATGTGCGGTGATGCAGCATCTCGAAATCGTGCGGGACCTCTCGATTATTCGTGCGCCCGAACTTGCTGCATGATGTGATAACCCGCGTTCCAATGGTAAGTATGTCACCCTTAAGCGGAGGTCGCCGGATTGACCGGCCGGCGAGCGGACTCCGATGTTAGAGGTCTATTCAGAGGCGATCCGACCGATCAATCTCCCTTTTACTATCCTCCTCGGCTTTGTGGTCCTTTACTGGATCTTTGTAGCTGTGGGAATGATGGGAATGGAGCTTGGTGCGGATGCTGACATCGATGCAGATGTCGATGGCACTGCAGGCGATGCCGGTGGTGGTTTCTTTGGGAACCTGCTGAACTTCATCAACGTCGGGGAAGTACCGATCACGATCGTGCTGAGCTTCCTGACGCTCTGCATCTGGACGCTCTCCATGGCAGTAAACTACTACTGGACCGGAAGCTCTCCTTTGCTGGGTGTCGCCGCCTTAGTACCGATCTTTTTGGTCAGCTTAGTTCTCACGCGCTACCTGACTTATCCTTTCCGCCCCCTCATGCGCGCATTGACGAGGGAGCGCGAGGAACACCTTCCACTCGTCGGGCGCACCTGCACGATTACCACCAGCGAGGCGACCGTTCGTTTTGGTCAGGCTCAGATTGAGACCAAGGGAGCACCGATCCTGATCAATGTCCGAACCAGTGAGAACGAACCGCTGCCACGCGGCACCACTGCACTGATCGTCCGCAAGGATGACACCAAAGACGTCTTCTACGTAATCCCGGTCACTTCAGACCGCCTCGAATAACCCATTTCCCAAAACCAACCCACATATCGTATGTTACCCGTACCCCTCGTAGGTGCTATGATCGAGTCCCTGCTCTCGATCGCAGCGGTGATTGCAATCCTGATCCTGGGCGCCGGCGTTTTCGCCATCCTCACTTGCTACCGCAAGGTGGAGCAAGGCCGAGCTCTGGTCCGAAACGGAATCGGCGGCACTAAAGTGTCATTCTCCGGCACCGTGGTCGTGCCGATCATCCATCAGGCCGAATACATGGACATCTCGGTCAAACGCGTGGAGATCGACCGCCAGGGCAAGAACGGCCTGATCTGCATGGACAACATGCGCGCTGACATCAAGGTCGCCTTCTTCGTCCGTGTAAACCAGACCGCCGAGGACGTCCTCAAGGTGGCACAGTCCATCGGCTGTGACCGCGCTTCCAGCCAGGAAGCAATCGTGGAGCTATTCGATGCCAAGTTCTCGGAGGCTCTGAAGACAGTCGGCCGTCAGTTCAACTTCGTCGATCTCTACAATTCCCGTGACAAGCTGAAGGAAGGCATCCTCGGCCTCATCGGCACCGACCTGAACGGTTTCGTGCTGGAAGACGTGGCAATCGATTACCTGGAGCAGACTCCGGTTACTTTCCTCAACCCCGACAACATCCTCGACTCCGAGGGTATTAAGAAAATCACGGAACTCACCGCCACGCAGAAGGTCCTCGCAAACAAGATCGACCGCGAGCGGGAGAAGACGATCACCCAGCAGAACGTTGAGGCCAATGAGGCTATCCTTGAACTGAACCGTCAATACGCGGAAGCCGAGGAGAAGCAGAAGCGCGAGATCGCAACGATCAAAGCCCGTGAAGAGGCTGAATCGAAGAAGGTCCAGGAGGAGCAGCGTCTCCGCTCGGAGCAGGCCCGGATCGCGGTGGAAGAGGAGTTGATGATCGCCGAGGAGAACAAGAGCAGGCAGATCATCGTCGCCCAGCGCAACAAGGAGCGTACGGATGCGATCGAGAAGGAGCGCGTGGAGAAGGATCGTCTGGTGGAAGTCACCGAGCGCGAGCGGATCATCGCCCTTGCCCGGATCGAGAAAGACAAGGCAGTCGAGGCCGAGCAGAAGACCATCCAGAACGTCATCCGCGAGCGGCTCGAGGTTGAGAAGACCGTAGTACTCGAGCAGCAGCGCATCAAGGATGCCGAGGCTCTCGCCACAGCAGAGCGTGATCGGAAGGTAGCAGTGATCGCCGCCGAACGTGAAGCCGAGCAGGCGCTCGTGAAGGATATCAAGGCTGCAGAAGCCGCCCGCAAAGCCGCCGAACAGAAAGCCGAGCAGGATCGCTTCACGGTGGTTCGGCAGGCCGAAGCCGGCAAGGAAGCTGCGGAGCGCCGCTCGCAGGAGATGCTCATCGAGGCAGAAGCCACACAGGCTGCCGCGGTGAAACAGGCCGCCGCCAAGAAGATGCTCGCCGAGGCAGTCACAGCCGAGGCCGCCGCTCCGGGACTCGCCGACGTGCAGATCCTCGAAGCCCGCGCCGCAGCCGTCCAGAAGCAGGGCAGTGCGGAAGCCGAGGTCCTGCAGCTCAAAGCGACCGCCGAGGCGAAGGGTATCACCGAGAAGGCTGAAGCGATGAAGCTTCTCGACGAGGTCGGACGCGACCACGAGGAGTTCAAGCTCCGTCTCAACAAGGAGCGCGACATCGAACTGGCACAGATCCGCGCCCAGCAGGAAATCGCAGCCAGCCAGGCCCAGGTGCTCGGCGAGGCGCTCAAGAACGCCAAAATCGATATCGTCGGTGGCGAAACCCAGTTCTTCGATCGCATCACCAGCGCGATCACGAACGCCAAGGTTGTCGATCGTACGGTTCTCGGCAGCAATACGCTGACCGATATCAAGGAGAGCTTCTTCAACTCCGACCCGGCATACTTCGACGAGCAGGTCCGCGGATTCATCGACCGATTCGGCCTTTCCAGTGAGGACCTCAAAAACCTCAGCATCTCCGCCGCGCTCGGCCAGATGTTGAGCCTCACGGAGGATCAGAAGACCAAGGGACTCCTCAGCAGCCTCCTCAGCCAGGCCCGCCGCATGGGGGTCGCGGATGAGAAGGCGTCCACCATCGGCCGGGAAATGGCCAATGGGCGGATGGGGAGCGTGTCTTCGGTCGGGTAAGTGGGGAGTGGATTGTGATCGCCACCGGGGTGCGTTGCGCATCCCGGTGGGTGGACTGATGTGCAGTCATCAGGGCACCGCGGCGACACGAACCCGGCTCCCCACGGTGCATCGAAAAGCCCTCCCCTGAAATCCCAACTCTCTCCCAACGGATGGCCCCAACGGGGCCAAGGACAATAGCCCAGGGCAAGTCTCGCCGTAGCACGTACCCGTTTCGAATTCCAATAGGTGCAGAACTCATGCACCCCTGCTCCCGAAGCATCCTGCATTTCCGCGCTGAAAGCGCTGCACACGTCAGCCCAGGGCAAGACCGCGTAGCGGGCGCCGCCCTGGGTTAAGCGCCCCACGTATGTGCCCTGAAAGGGCACTACAACCGTCCATGGCTCAATCATTAGCCAAAATTGCCATTCACCTGATCTTCTCGACGAAGAACCGCGAGCGGCTGATCGGGGATGACGTAAGATCCAAACTTCACGCCTACATGTCGGGAATCCTCCGTGAACTCGACTCGCCGGCCCTGACGATCAATAGCGAACCGGATCACGCGCACGTGCTTTTCCTCCTCTCGCGAACCGCAACGGTTTCTGAAACGACCGGCACGCTGAAAAAGCAATCTACCCTCTGGCTACGTGATAACGGCGAAAATCTACGGACCTTCTCCTGGCAGGCTGGATATGCCGCGTTTTCGGTAAGCGAATCGAATTTGGATGCGGTTCGAGAATATATCCGCAATCAACGGGAACATCACCGCGCGCGCACGTTCCAGGATGAACTCCGTGCGTTTTTAAAGAAGCACGCCGTCGAATTCGATGAACGTTATGTCTGGGATTGATGGTTCTACAGCCCTTTCAGGGCGGATGCGCTTTTCGTCCGTTACCCAGGGCGGCGCCCGCTTCGCGGTCTTGCCCTGGGCTGACGTGTTGAGCCCTTTTAGGGCTCCCTTTGCGCGGCGTCTGCGAGCTGCCGTACGGTTGCACTCTGCACCGTTCACCATTTCCGTCACCCGCCAATCTGACCTGTTGAGGAGACCTGTTAAGGCTTCCTTGAGGCAATACCAATCCGAGATTGCCACCGCTCGCATCACGCGCTGATCCGCTCTTCCTCTCCCTTCCCTTTCTGTCTCCCAAAACCCTCTTCCCCGCCTGACCCAATGGCTGACCCAAATCCCAACTCTGCCAACGCTCAGCCCGACGCTTCTCAATCCCCTGCCCCTACGCTGGAACAGGGCACCTACGAGATCCTGCGTTCGCGTCTCTCCACGCAAGGTGCCGATCTTCGCGCTCGCCTGGAGAAACTGAACCACGCCCGTCAGGAGGTTTTCGGCGCAATCCCAACCGGCCTGATCGCCACTGAACGGGTCACGACGAAAAACAACTGCACCCCGCGCGACATCATCCCGATCGGCGGGAGCCAGTTCCTCTTTGGCTACAACGTCCATTTCGGCCTGAAAACCGAGACCCATCTCTCGGACGTTTTCGCGATCTACGAATATCGCGAGCACCAGTTCCACGAACTCCCGCTCGACCCTATCTCCGTCGAGCAGTTCGAGAACGATTTCAAAAGCCTATACCGGTATTACAAAAACACGGTCTTCACGAAGTTTGCGCTCATCGGGCCGCATCTCTTCATGGAGTTCCGCGTCGGCAAGAACGTCACGGATATCAAGACGTTCAAGTGGCTCTGTGGTGACGGCAAACTCACGTATCTCGGCAACCGCTTCGATCACGAGTACGTCTATCCTCCCCAACACGAGTTCGAATGGAAACGCACGCACCGGGAACTCCACCGCTCCGGCCTGCATCCGCACATCTCGATCGAAAACCGCGTCTTCGTGGAGTGCATCGGCGGCGATCTCACAGTCAAGGTCGAGGACAACACTGACATTGGTGAGGGCATTTACTCCGAGCCTGTCGATCAGAAGGATCAGACACTCGATGATGCCGAGATCTTCTACGCGTCTGTAGGCAACCTCATCCTGCTGAAGGTTCGCCCCTACCAGGAGAAGAAGTACCGTTATCTCGTCTTCAACGAGAAACAAAAGGAGGTCCGCCGGATCGATGCGATCGAGGATTCCTGCGTTCTTCTGCCCGACGAACACGGCATCATCTTCTCCCGCGGATATTACCTGCAGAGCGGCGAGTTCAAGCAGTTCGAGACATCCCTCTCGGACATGGCTTTCAACAAACGCATCGCGTCGCCGAATGGTGAGGATTTCCTCTACACGTTCTACAATCGCGACAGCGGTGAATACATCCTTCTCTCTTATAATCTGATCTCGCGGAGCGTTGAGACACCGATCATCTGCACCGGTTTTTCGATCTTTGAAAACGGCGAGATGGCGCTGTTTCGTGGCGACCCGGAACCGCAGAAACACCACGTCATTCAGGTGTGGCAGACGCCTTACGTCGGGCCTTCCTGGCAACCGGAGGTACAGCCGACGAACTATCTCTTCAAGATCGGTAATCCGGAGCTGGTCGGGGCAATGGCGGAGTGCGGTGAGATCCTGACCTTACTCGGTAAAGACGACAGCTACGCGGGGCTCTACGTCGATCTCGTTAAAAGGACGGGAGACATTCTCGACTCCTACTTCTGGCTGGATCGTGAGGAGACATTCAAGCTGCGCGCCCCTCTAGACGAGATCCGGAAGGCGGCATCCAGCGCTCTGGCGGAGTTCGACAAGGTCGCTGCGATCAAGAAGAGCACGGCAGCCGAGGTGCAGCGTGTCCTCACAAAGACGGACAAATTGCTGCAGGCGTTGCCGACGGAGCAGTTCACAGCAATCGGTCAATTCATCACACGTCTCACCGATCTCCGAACTCTCCGTGGCGAGCTGATCTCCGCACGGGAGCTTCGTTACGCAGATGTCCCGACGCTCGACAATCGTGAGCAGGATGTCGCGGCCGCTGCGGAAGGTCTGGCGCAGAAGACGGTCGATTTTCTTCTCGAGCCGGAAGCGCTCACCCCGGTGCGCGAGAAGGTCGATGCACTGAATGCCGCCGTCCCCGTAATGCCGAAGGTCACGGAGGCGCAAAAGCTTGAGGAAGAGATCACCGGTGCTGCAAAGGAGCTGGATCTCCTGATTGAGACAGTGAGCAACCTGAAGATCCAGGACGCCACCGAAACGACCCGGATCATCGAAAACGTTTCCTCGATCTACTCGACTCTGAACCAGGCTCGCGCCGGGCTGAAACAGCGAATTCGCGATTTGCGTGGTACGGAAGCCGTGGCCGAGTTTGGTTCGCAGACACGACTGCTCGATCAGGCGCTCACCAACTATCTCGATCTCTGCACGACTCCGGAGAAGTGCGATGAATACCTCAACCGCCTTATGCTCCAGATCGAGGAGCTGGAGGGCCGGTTTGCGGATTTCGAGGAGTTCGTGATCCAACTTTCGGAAAAGCGGACCACCGTCGCCGGCGCCTTTGAATCGCGGAAGCTGGAACTCGTCGAAGCTCGCAACCGCAAGGCGAGCGGATTGCTGACCGCTGCGGAGCGCATCTTAAAAGGTATCAAACACCGCGCCGACACGCTCGGAAGCGCGGAGGAGATCCACAGCTATTTCGCTGCGGACCTCATGGTCGAGAAGGTGCGCGACCAGGTGAAGCAACTCGTGGAGCTTGGAGACACGGTCAAAGCAGATGATCTCCAGAGCCGGCTGAAAACGATTCGCGAAGATGCGGTACGCCAGCTCAAAGATCGCCAGGAACTTTTCACTGGCGGACACAATCTCATCCAGCTCGGACGGCATCAGTTCCTGGTCAATACGCAGCCGCTCGATCTCACGATCGTTCCGCGCAAGGACGAGATGTCCCTGCATCTCACTGGAACCAACTTCTTCGAGCCGATCACCGATGGCCCCTTCCTCTCGACGAGGTCGGTGTGGAACCTGGAGGTTGTCTCCGAAACGCCAGAGATCTACCGAGCCGAATATCTCGCCTACAAGATGCTCAACGCGCTTCAAAGCGATGGACGCCTGGACGCTGCATCAAGGTGGACCGACGACGAACGCAACGCGGCAGTGCGTGAGTTCATGACCCCGCGTTACTCCGAAGGGTACGTAAAGGGCGTGCATGATCACGACGCGGCGCGGATTCTTGCTGCTCTCGTGGAGATGCATCAGGGACTCGGACTGCTGCGCTACCCCACACAGGCTCGCGCTTGCGCTGCCGTGTTCTGGCATCAATTCCCCGATATCGAGCGGAAGAATCTCATCACCGCGAAGCTCCGTGGGTTCGCGACGATGAAGCAGCTTTTCCCCAGTCATTCGACCCAGGACGCCTATATCCGTGAGCTACACGGCTTACTCTCAGAGTGGTCCAAGCGGACGGGCCTCTTCGAAGAGCAGTGGTTCGCTGATGCGGCGGAGTATCTCTATTATCAGGTTAAACGGACCAGCACGGAGCTTCCCGATTTCGTCATCAGCCCGGAAGCCGCGGAAATATTCCGCAGTTTCGAGCAGCATCTCGTTGCACATCACTTCAGCGATTCCTTCCGTGCGGCGCGTCAGGCTGTGGAGAGTGATCTGCCCAGCACAGTCGAGTTGCTACGCGATTGGGTGCGCGGATTCGTGAGCCATCATGGGGCAGCCAGCCGCATGGAGTATGTGGACGAGGTTGCCTGGCTACTCCTGCGCAATGAACCGCTTGGCGGCGGCCTCGTGGAGACCTCGGTGACTCGCGACGTGTCCGGCCTGGTAGGTTCGCATCAGCGAATCCAGAGCGGCAACCTGCACCTCCATTATGTGGAGTTCCAGCAACGGCTGCGCACTCATGAGTCGCTAGTCGTACCGCAATTCGAACGGCTGCAGCATGCGAAGCGTGAACTGGTCGAACAGACACGGACTCGCCTGCGCGTGGATGATTTTAAACCGCGCGTCCTTACATCCTTTGTGCGCAACCGGCTCATCGATACCGTTTATCTCCCAGTCGTCGGCGATAACTTGGCAAAGCAGATCGGTGCAGCCGGTGATGCCAAACGGACGGACCGCATGGGTCTTCTCTTGTTGGTTTCACCTCCCGGATACGGCAAAACGACGCTCCTCGAATACGTGGCGAGCCGCCTGGGTATTGTCTTCATGAAAGTGAACGGACCGGCCATCGGGCACCGCGTCACTTCACTTGACCCCGCCGAGGCACCGAATGCCGCAGCACGCGACGAACTGAACAAGCTGAACCTCGCCTTCGAGATGGGTGACAATGTGATGGTCTGTCTCGACGACATCCAGCATCTCAATCCGGAGTTCCTGCAGAAATTCATCTCACTCTGCGACGGCCAACGCCGGATCGAGGGTGTCTATCGTGGTGAACCCCGCACCTACGATCTCCGCGGCAAGAAGGTGATCGTGGTAATGGCGGGCAATCCGTACACCGAGAGCGGCGAGAAGTTCCGCATTCCGGACATGCTCTCCAACCGCGCCGATACCTACAACCTGGGCGACATGATCGGTGGCCACGCGGATGCCTTCAAAGCCAGCTTCATCGAAAACTCGGCAACCTCCAACCGCACCCTTGCTCGTCTCGCGGCACGGAGTTCCAAGGACATCTATACTGCCCTTCAACTCGCGGAGAACGGCCCGCGCGAGGGACTCGACTTCGAAGGCAACTACTCGCCGGAAGAGCTGAGTGAAGTGGTCGAGGTGATGAAGAAACTCCTGAAGGTGCGGGAGGTCGTTCTGCGTGTGAACGAGGAGTATATCCGCTCGGCCGGACAGGCGGATGCGTACCGCACGGAGCCGCCGTTCAAGCTGCAGGGTTCCTACCGCAACATGAACCGCCTGGCGGAGAAGATCTCGGCGGTAATGAACGATGAGGAGTTAGAGGTTTTGATCCAAGATCACTATCGGAACGAAGCGCAGACGCTAACCACCGGCGCGGAAGCCAACCTTCTGAAACTGCGCGAGATCACAGGCAAACTGACGCCCGAAGAAGCGAAGCGCTGGGAAGAGATCAAGACGACGTTCCGGAAGAATCAGCT
>CBINJX010000058.1:0-11971 GCA_966251085.1 uncultured Verrucomicrobiales bacterium | reverse complement strand
TTTCAACCCGCATCGATGGGGTAAAAACCTGCATCTGTCGTTTTTTGACCAGCATTTAGCCGATCTCGCGCTGAGTTCCCGCGGTCGAAGATCTGATGTGAGTGAGGCATTTCCGCGCTCCCGAAAGATTTGCCGCCTTCATTTCCCGCCTTCACCTTAAACCTCGGGCCTTGCGCGGTATCGTCGCCGTCCGTACATTCGCCACTCTTTTACCCGCGTCGCATCTGTGAAACACATTCTCTTTGTCTGCACTGGTAATGTCTGCCGCAGCCCGATGGCCGAGGGGCTGTTTCGCAATGCGACCAAGAACCGCAAGGATATCGAGGTCGCTTCCGCCGGTGTCGGTGCCGTTTATGGGCAACCGCCCAGCGCACACTCCGTCGAGGTTCTCCGGCCGTTGTCCATCGATATCTCGGACATTCGCTCTCAGCCACTTACGGACGAGCTGGTCGAGTGGGCGACCCATATTTTCGTCATGACCCGGGGTCATCGGGATACGATCGAACTGATCTTCCCCGAGGCCGCCGACAAGACCTATCTGGTCTGTGAGCTGGACGATCAACTCCGTCGCCGCTCTCTCGACGTGCCCGATCCGATCGGCTTGGGTCTCAAAGCTTACCAGGAAACCTGCGAGACGCTGACCAAGGCGCTCCCGAGTCTCATTAACTTTATCGATTCCGACAGTTCAGAAACCATGACCCCATCCCAACCCGCACCCGGCAACCCAACCTCCAACCCCAGTCGCACGCTGCGCATCGCGATCGGCGCCGACCACGGCGGCCTCGAACTGAAGGAGGCGGTGCATAAGTATCTCTCCAAGAAGGGCTACATGGTTTCGGACTACGGCGCCCACTCTGCGGAATCCGTGGATTACCCTGACTTTGCGGAGCCGGTCTGCAAGAACGTGCTCTCGAACGAAGCAGATTTCGGCATCCTCGTCTGCAAGAGCGGTATCGGGATGAGCATCGCAGCAAACCGTTACCCGCACATCCGTGCTTCCCTCGTGGACAATCCGGACGACGCAAAGGTGACTCGTCAGCACAACGACGCCAACGTGCTCTGCCTCGCGGCAAATCACGTGCAGCCGAGCGAAGTCGGGAAGATCATCGACGCGTTCCTCGGCTCGGAGTTTGAAGGCGGACGTCATGGACGCCGTGTGGAGAAACTGTAAAAACTTGGCCGCGGTATTTCCAACCACTCCCTCGCAGAGTGCGATCCGGAGATCGCGGCGGTCATCGAGGCGGAGAAGAAGCGTCAGTTTGAGAACATCGAGCTGATCGCCTCGGAAAACTTCACGAGCCGCGCGGTAATGGAGGCTCAGGGTTCCTGCCTCACAAACAAGTATGCGGAAGGCTACCCGGGCCGCCGCTGGTACGGTGGTTGTGAGCATGTCGATGTGGCTGAGCAGCTTGCGATCGATCGCGCGAAGAAGCTCTTCGGTGGTGATCATGTGAACGTTCAGCCGCACTCCGGTTCACAGGCCAATATGGCCGTCTACTTCTCCGTGCTTCAGCCGGGCGACAAGATCCTGACGATGGATCTCTCCCATGGCGGTCACCTCACGCACGGCAACAAGGCGAACTTCTCCGGCAAATTCTTTCAGATCTCGCACTACGGTGTGTCACAGGTAGATGAGCGGATCGACTACGATGCCTTCCAGAAGCAGGCTGAGGAGTTCCGTCCGAAGATGATCACGGCGGGCGCAAGCGCTTATCCGCGGATCTTCGACTGGGAGCGGCTCCGGAAAATCGCTGACTCTGTCGGCGCGCTGCTTTTCGTCGATATGGCCCACATCGCGGGTCTGGTTGCTGGCGGCCAGCATCCGAATCCGGTGCCGGTGGCAGACTTCGTCACCACGACCACCCACAAGAGCCTGCGCGGCCCGCGTGGCGGCATCATCATCTGCAAGGAGCAGTATGCGAAGGGCATCGACAGCCAGGTCTTCCCCGGCGTGCAGGGCGGTCCGCTCATGCATGTGATCGCGGCCAAGGCAGTCTGCTTCCACGAGGCGCTGCAGCCGTCGTTCAAGACCTACACGCAGCAGATCGTGAGCAATGCGAAGGCTCTGGCCGGTGCGCTCGCACATCACGGTTACCGGATCGTCTCCGGCGGTACGGACAACCACCTCATGCTCGTTGATTTGCGTCCGAAAGGCCTGAACGGCAAAATCGCCCAGGAGACGCTCGATCACGCAGGCATCACCGTGAATAAAAACGGTATTCCGTTCGACACCGAGAAGATTACCCTCGGTGGCGGCATCCGTATCGGCACCCCGGCGGTGACCACCCGCGGTATGCGTGAGGAAGAGATGATGGAGATCGCCGACCTCATCCATCGTGCGCTGACCAACCGTGAAAACAGCGATGCAATCGCGAAAATCCGCGAGGAAGTCCGCACCCTCACGAGCCGCTACCCTCTTCCGGGCTAAATGAGGTGAGAGACTCCAAGGCTCCCGCGCGAATGAATTCCGCGCGGGGTACTTGGGTGGTTGGCTTCTCCTGACGTTCACTCTCCTGCTGGGCGCCTGCGCCTCGCAGCAAGTATCGCTACTACTGTCGCGCCCTCCCGCCGGGTTCGACTCAAGTCCGTGTGGGTGCGCCACCCCGACCCGGAGTGGCAGGTTTTCCATGCGGCACCAGGAAAGGGCACAAAAAAGGGAGAGTCGCGAGTTGCGCTCGCTCTCTCCCTTCTGTGTCTTCTGTGCTTCTCTGTGGCCTGCTTACTTCGCCTCCGCTTTCCGCAGGCGATCCATGATCGCAACGCCTAGTCCCGTCGCGGGCACCATGATGGCGTAGATTGCATCGAGACCGGCCTCGTCCAGCTTGCGCATCTTGGCAAAGAGCGTCGCCGCAGCTTCGCGGATGTCCCCTTTGTGGCTGAGCACTTCCTGCATGGCAAAACGATCGGTCACCACCGGGGCATCCCAGGCAAGAAGGCCAACCCGTTTTCCATCGGGGATCTCCACCTGCTGAGCCTGCCACGGCTCGATGATCTTGAGCGGTGTCACGGGTGCGTAATGACTCTCCAGCTGACCGGGAGCTTCCGGAGCCATTCCCTCCCCCGGTGCAGCATCACTTACCGGACCGAAGCGGCTGAGTTCTTCCTTGGTGATCGGACCGTTGCGGAGAATGCGCAAGCTCTCGCCATCCACAGCGACGATCGTGGATTCGATTCCGTGGAGTGTCGCGTTGCCATCGAGCACTAAGGGAATCCGTCCGCCTAACTCTTTTACAACATGCTCCGCTGTCGTCGGGCTAATGCGGCCAAATCGGTTGGCGCTAGGGGCAGCCAGTGGCTTTCCGAACCGTTCCAGCACTTCGCGGAACACCGGGTGAACGGTCATCCGCACCGCGATCGTGGGCAGGCCGGAAGTCACGATATCAGGCACGGTATCGCGCTTCGGTAGCACGAGTGTCAGAGGCCCGGGCCAGAATGCTTCGGTCAAACGTTCCACCAGCGGAGCACTTTCAGCCGGAACCTTCGTCAGCAGGTTCAGCCAGTCGAGATCCGGCAGATGGCAGATGAGCGGATCGAACTTTGGCCGTTCCTTGGTTTCGAAAATCTTGGCCACTGCATTCGGTCGGAGCGCATTGGCGGCCAGCCCATAGACCGTCTCCGTCGGAAGAGCGATTACTTCGCCGTCTTTGAGGAGAGCAATCGCGCGATCTGCGGCGCGGGCAAGCAAGTCTGGGGTGTCGGTGGAGAGGACAACGGTTTCCATGGCAATTCTGCTCACTTGCTTCGGCGCGTCAGCCTCTCCCGCGCTTCACGCACCCGGCCTGCCGCAGCGGTTGCATCTCCCCCAAAGGCAACGAGATGCCCCATCTTGCGGCCGGGACGCGGATTCTCTTTGCCGTAGAGGTGGAGCTTCACGTCGGGAATCGTCAGTGCGGCAGCCCAATCCGGCTCACCTCTTTCCCAGAGGTCACCAAGGATGTTGGCCATTGCCGCCGGACGGAGGGACTCCGTCGATCCCAAGGGCAGTCCGCACACGGCGCGCAGCTGCTGCTCGAACTGAGAGGTCACTGAAGCGTCGAAAGTCACGTGGCCGCTGTTGTGCGGACGCGGAGCGAGTTCGTTGATCAGGATCTCCCCGTTCGGAAGGAGGAACATTTCCACTGCCAACAACCCAACCAGGTCGAGCGCGGCGGCGACCTCGCCAGCGATTGCCCGTGCACGGGCGGCAACATCATGATCGATATTTGCCGGGCAGATGGTGACATCGAGAATGTGCTTCGAGTGCACGTTCTCGCAGACCGGGTACGACACCATACGTCCATCAATCCCTCGCGCCACCAGCACGGAGATCTCCTTCTGGAAGGGCACCCACGCTTCGAGAACGGCAGGCTGCCCGCCAAATGATGCCCACACAGCCGCTATATCGGTGTCCTTTGTGATTCGTTGCTGTCCCTTACCGTCATAGCCGAAGGCGGCGGTCTTCAACACACAGTTCATCCCAAACACGGCAGCCGAAGCGCGAAGATGCGCCTCACTCGTGACGTGGATAAACTTCGGAAGCGGCAACCCGGCATTGGAGAGGAACTGCTTTTCGCGAAGGCGATGCTGGCAAGTGTGGAGCACGCTGCCGGCCGGACGCACATCGCAGTGCTCCACGGCCCACTGTACCGACTTCGATGGAATATTTTCGAATTCGAAGGTGAGAACGTCCACACCCTTGGCGAACTCACGCACGGCCTCCTCGTCCTCATAGCTGGCCGCGACCTCGAGATCGGCCACATGACCGGTTGGCGTATCCCGGTCGGGACTGAAGGTGTGCACACGATAGCCCATTCGACGGGCGGCAATCGCGAACATACGGCCGAGTTGGCCGCCGCCCATGACGCCGATCGTGCTACCAGGAAGAAAAACGCGGGGTGTACTCATCAGGGTAATTCAGCAGCGAGCACGTCGCTGGTCTGCTTTGCGCGGAAGGCACAGAGGACTTCGCGAACCCGCTCGTCTTTAAGCGCTACTATACTCGCGGCTAGCAATGCTGCATTTTTTGCACCAGCAACGCCGATGGCGAGAGTGCCTACGGGAATCCCTGCAGGCATCTGTACGATCGAAAGAAGTGAATCCACTCCGCGCAGCATCTTGCTTTCCACAGGAACGCCGAGCACAGGCAGATGCGTGTGCGCGGCGACCATCCCGGGGAGATGCGCGGCGCCACCAGCGCCTGCGATGATCACCTGGATGCCTCGATCTGCGGCTTCCTTTGCGTACGATGCCATCAGGTCCGGCGTGCGGTGCGCCGACACGACCCGCCGCTCGGCCGGGATGCCCAACTGCTCGAGCATCTCGGCCGCATGGCGCATCGTTTCCCAGTCGGAAGTGCTGCCCATAATGATACCCACGAGGGGCGCGGTTGAACTCATGGATGGATAAAACCAAGGCGCGCCGTGAATGCAACGGTGGAACATCGGCGCTTCTCATTTGCCCGGTCGTAGGCCAAAACATTCTTTATGTCCGCAGACCACCCTCCCGCCTGCCGCGAGAACATCGTCCTCGTCGGCTTCATGGGAAGCGGCAAATCAAGCATCGGCCGGCAACTCGCCCGGCGGCTCGGTTTTCAGTTTCTCGATACGGACCAGTTGATCGTAGAGCGCACCCGCAAGGAGATTTCCCAGATCTTTGCCGAACAGGGGGAGGCTGCTTTCCGGGATCTGGAAACGGCAACGCTTCACTCGATCGCGCACCTCAACCGTTGCGTGATCGCAACGGGCGGAGGCGCGGTAATCCGTGAGCAAAACCGGGAACTGATGCGGGAGTTGGGCTTCGTAGTGTGCCTGACTGCCAGCGAGGAGGTAATTTTTGAACGGGTATCCCGCAACTCCAAGCGCCCCCTGCTCCAGACTGCTGATCCAAGGGGGACCCTCTCAGCACTGCTCGCCAGCCGTCGCGAATTCTACGCCTCAGCCGCCCAGTTCACTCTCGATACGACGCAGCTCTCGCATTCGCAGGCCGTGGAAGGCGTAATTGCGGCGGCCCGGGAGGCCTTTGGCTGGACTGATGTGCATGAGCGCCACGTCCGAATGCGTACCGCACCTGAGACAACGGCATCCAATCCGGACGGCCAGTAACGGACGACACATTGGGTTTTCGACTGACTGGTGCACCTGTGGCATCGTGCAGCGTGAAACAGGAGCTAGTCGCGCTCACTCAACAGCTTGGTTTCGACGTCTGCCGCGTCGCTCCCTGCACCGTGCCTCCGCATGCCGCGGAGTTCCGGGAGTGGCTGGCGGATGGCCGAGCGGGTGAAATGGCGTGGCTGGAGCGCAATCAGGACCGGCGCACGGATCCGCAATTGGTCCTGCCGGGTGCAAAGAGTGTGATCGTCCTGGCGATGAGCTACTGGAACGGAAGCATCGCTCCGAAGACAAAGATCGCTCGCTACGCATGGGGTGACGACTACCACGATGTGATCGAGAAAAAGTTACGCGAGATCGATGCCTGGCTCATCGAGCGAGGCGGCTCGCAGCGGTGTTACGTCGATACCGGTCCAATTCTGGAGCGCGATTTTGCAGCAATGGCCGGAATCGGCTGGCACGGCAAAAGCACGATGCTGATCTCCCCGGAACTCGGCGCATGGTTCTTCCTCTCCGAAATCCTCACCACCCTCGAGTTCGAGCCAGATCCGCCAATGCCGGATCGCTGCGGAAAATGCACCAGGTGCATGGTCGCTTGCCCGACCGGCGCAATTACCGGCCCACAGAAGCTCGATGCACGCCGGTGCGTTTCCTACCTCACCATCGAGCTGAAAGGCAGTATTCCAGAGGAGCTGCGGCCCCTGATCGGCGACCGCATCTACGGCTGCGATGACTGCGCCGCCGCGTGTCCTTGGAACCGCTTTGCAAAGGAATCACGCGAAACCACCTTCGCCGCCCGTGAGTTTGTCCACGGCTGGTCTTTGCGCGATTTCCTCACGCTCGATGACGAACAGTTCCGGACACTCTTCCGCAAATCACCGATCAAACGCGTAAAGCGCCGCGGTTTCCTGCGGAATGTCTGCGTCGCTTTAGGAAACACCGGCACCGCCGCGGATCTCCCCGCCCTGGAGCGTGCCGCCCAGGATCCCGAGCCGCTGATCGCGGAGCATGCAGCGTGGGCGGTGGGGCGGATCAGGGAGCGGTGTGAGATTTGAGAGGTGAGAAGTGGGGCTGGCGCCAGATTCAGAGCGCCAACAAAAAGCCGCATCCCCTTTCGAGGATGCGGCATTCAAAGTACAGTATGGAGCCTGGCGAAGCCCCACCTCTCACGCCCTACTTCCTGAGGAACACAAACACCCCACGCTTATTCCCCACGACCACATCCGGCTTCTTGTCGCCATTGATGTCGCCCGCGGTGACCTGCGTTCCGACTCCTGAATTGCCGTCGATCAGGTGGGCGACATAGCTGGCTTTGCCCCCCTCGCGCTTTAGCTCAAACCAATACAGGACCGCTGCAGCATTCGGCTCCGCATCGCCCTTCGGACCATGCGCCCAGAAACGTTTACCGGTGACGATATCCTTCAGTCCGTCGCCATTCATATCGACGAGGTCGATCGCATGAGGCTGCGAGAACACCACACCCTGCGGGTTCTCCTCAGCGGTTTTGCCGACGATCACGTGCTTGCTCCATCCCTGAACGCCATCCTCATTGGTCTGCTCGAACCACGCGACTCCATAACGGTGAGCCTCAAGGCTCGTAATGACATCATTTTTGCCATCGCCGTTTACGTCATAGGCATACATCTGGGCACCGCCGTTGCCGAAAAGGGCATCGTGCTTGGTCCACTGCGGATCGTCCTTGAGTGATGCAGGCTGCTCCCACCAGCCATTTGCTTCCAACAGGTCCATACGGCCATCACCGTTCACATCGCCAGCACCGATCCCATGCGTGAACCGCTGCCAGTTTCCTTTCGGAGAAATATTGTGCCACTTCCACGGAGCAGTCGGATTGTTCGGATCCGGCTCGGCGTAACCGAGGAACCCGCGCGATGAGGCAACGATCTCCGGTTTGCCGTCGCCAGTCAGGTCCATGAACATGGGTGACTCGTTGTCCACCACGTCATGCGCGAGGTGTTTTGCCCACGGCTGATCTTTCCCCTGCGGATTCTCGAACCAGAACGCTTCTTTGCCGGGGAATCCGATCACGAGGACATCCGTCCAACCATCACCGTTGAAGTCGCGAGTGTAGCAGAGGAAATTATCCGAGTACTCGTTCTCATTCGAGAGGGCTCCTTTGAATCCGGGAAACTCGGCTTCCGTTCCGTCTTCCCTCTTAATCTTGGAGCGCTTCGTGTCGGGATAAATGGTGTGCCGCTTCTGGAAGTCGGGTCCCTGCCACCAGTATGGACCGGAAACGACATCCATTTGCCCATCCTTGTTGAAGTCACCGTAGTTGGCGCCTTCAGCCCAAAACTGGTCAGTCAGCTCAATTCTTTTGAAGTCGCCCGGACGCTCCGTCAATTGTGCGAATGCGGAGGAAGCAACGAGGAGGGATAATACGGAAACAGCAAGAGGTTTCATGGTGGGGACGGGGGAAGAAAAATACTGAGTAATCAGTGCTCAGTACTCAGTTATCAGTAATTCGTTAGACGGATTACTGACAACTGACATCTGAGCACCGAGCAATTGCCGGCTATTTCCGGGCTTCGGGCGTTACCGTCAGTTCCACCCGCTGACCGTTGCGTTCCACCACTGCTTTTGCGGGCTCGCCGATCTTCACCGCGTCGAGCGCGTACGTGTAGTCGTAGATGTTCTGGATCTTCTGTCCTCCGAACTCCACGAGCACGTCACCGCCTTGGATGCCGGCTTTTTCAGCAGGGCTGCCTGCGCGGACACCACTAAACTTCACACCCTTCACATCGTTCGCGTAGTCAGGGATCGTTCCGAGATATGCGCGTAGAGTTTCACGCGAGCCTTGGTTCTGCTGACTCCGCTCAATCCGGGCGAAGTCAGGCCGATCCGTGCCGTTAGCGACATCGAAGATCAGCGTGCGGGCGAACTTTGATACGCGTTCGAGACCTTCGTAGTTCAGCTTATCTGCAGTATCCGTGGGACGATGATAGTCATCGTGCGAACCAGTAAAGAAGTTCAGCACCGGAATGCGCTTCGGATAGAGCGCGGTGGTATCGGTCGGAAGATACGGATCATCCTGCAACGTGAGGGCGAACCCGGCGGCGACGTTGCGTTTCTCGATCAGCTTGCGCCAGAGCTTTGAGGAACCCACGCCCTGAAGCGTGAGCTTGTTATCGCGCAGGCGGCCGACCATGTCGAAGTTCAGGTAAGCGACGGTCTGGGCAAGATCCAGCGGCGGACGCTCTGCAAATGCTGAGGAACCAATGATGCCGATCTCCTCGCCCGACCAGAGGGCAAAGACCACACCACGCCGGAACTTCTCAGGATTCTCACGCCGCTCCTTTGCGAGCGATGCCGCGACTTCCATAATCAGTGCGACGCCGGAAGCATTGTCATCAGCGCCGGGGTGGATCTTCTCCTCCTCACCCGAGCGAGCGAGCGAAGTCGTACCGTTGGCCGTGCCGAGGTGATCGTAGTGAGCACCGAGAAACACCCATTCGGATTTTTGGCTCGTGGGACCACCGGCCTGACCTGAAGCCACTGGAGCAGCATGCGGGTTGAGCTTCACTTGATGAAGATCCGCAGTGCGATGATGCGCGGCATTGGGGGTGTGCGGATCGTGCGCTACAGGAACCGGAGCTGGAGGCGCACTGTTGTCCGCAGGCGGCAGATAGGCGACAACGTTGCGGTCGGTCTTTTTGATGTGCTCGACGCCAGCAGCGAGATCGACGCGCACCTTCGGTACCACGAAGCCGCCTTCCACGTGAGGGTTCTCATTGTCGAGTGCGGTCTGGAGATCCTTGAGGTTCTTTCCGCTCGGCTTGAGCAGCATGTTGGCAACCTCGTCGGTGATCGAGTGAACGATAATGCCGGAACTCGCGAGGGTGCTGTCGCCGCCGAGCGGCAGCAGTTCACCAGCATGAGGAGAGTTCGGCCCGGTAACGAACAGGACCGCCTTTGCACCGCGCTCGCGGGCCATCATCGCCTTGTAACGCAGACCTGCGTAGCGGTTCAGGTGTGCACGGCGCTGCGCATCGACGGCCTCCGGGACATAACGGAGGATCAGGACGATCTTATCCTTCACATCGAGACCGTCGAAGGAGTTGTACCGTGCGTTGCCATTGCTCTCAGGCACCGAAAGTCCGTACCCGGCGAAGACAACTTCACCTTCAGCCTTGCCGGTTTCGGAAAGAGCGAGAGGACGATAATCCTTCTCGAGTGTGAGCTTGATGGTCGCAGACTCCCCTTCCGTGCTCGTGATATTGAGATGGTTCTTCTCCGGAAGAATCCGCTCACCGGCATTAAACTCGAAGGTGTGGAAGAAGCTGTCTCCCACCGGTTTCAGGCCGAGATTCTTGAAGTACTCTGCGGCAAGCTCCGCCGTGGCTTCCGCACCGGGCGATCCGGTCCGCCGCCCCTCACGTGCGGGATCTGCCAGCCACTGCACCTGAGCGCGCAGCTCCTCGGCCCGGATCTCCGGAGTGAGAGGAACAGCCACATCACGCAATTGCATCACTGCATCCCCATCTAGCTGGGAAACGAGCGGCGCAGCCTTCTGACGCTCTGTCGTGTAGATCTCCGTCTGCTTAGCCCCTTCGGATTCCTTCAGTGCCTTTCGTTCCTGTCGTTTAGGGGCGGCCTCGATCGCTTTCAAGGCCGCATCGTGACTCCAGTCTGCCATGAAAAGCTGCGACTTCTTGTCGGAGGTCCGATTTGACGTCCAGCAGAGGCGTTTGCCATCCGGAGCAAAGACCGGGAGACCATCAAAACCTTCTGTAAAGCTCACCCGCACCGGCTCCTTCTCGCCGTTTACATCCACGACAAAGAGCTCGAAATTTTCGAAGCCGAGCTTGTTTGCCGTGAAGATCAGATACTTCCCGCTCGGGTGATAGTACGGCGCCCATGACATGCAACCGAAGTCGGTGACGCGGCGCTTGTCCGAGCCGTCCGTCTTCATCGTCCAGACATCGGCAAACATCCCGCTCTCGTCGAAGTGCCGCCAGACGATCCGCTGTCCATCCGGTGAGAAAAATGGCCCGCCATCATATCCCGGCGCTTCCGTGAGCCGGCGTACGTTAGAGCCGTCGGCATTCATGATATAGATGTCGCCGTAGTACGCGGGGTCCTTCTCCCGGCGGGCTTTATCCTGAGGCGAGAGCTGCCCGTCCTCAGGGTACGCAGACCGCATCGAGCAGAAGACGATCTGCTTACCATCCGGCGAATACGCCGCCTCCGCATCATAGCCAAGCGCTTTGGTCAGCTGCTGCAGCTGGGTCCCGTCCTGATTCGCGCTGTAGATCTCGAAAGTCTCGTCGTAGTCCCACGCATACCGGCGCTGTTTTCCGGAAGCGCGGAACTCGAGTTCCTCCTTCTGCTTCTGCTCCGCTTTCGGATCAGCATGGGTGGAAGCGTAGAGAACGCGCCCAGTGTCTGCCTGGAAGAAAGCACAGGTCGTTTTGCCTGTCCCCGGGGACAGGCGAGCGGATTCGCCGGAGAGCAGGTCGAGAAGGTAGATCTGATAAAACGGATTCCCCTCCTCACGCTCACTTTGGAAGGCGAGCAGATTTCCATCCGGATGGAAGTAACCTTCGCCCGCCCGCTTTCCTTCGAAGGTCAACTGTCGGGCATTGGAGAGAAATTGCCCCTCATCCTCGCTTCCCTTTTCAGCCCCAACAGCTGTTGGGATAGCCATACCAAAGCCTGCAACGACAAGAACCGGCAACCACATGCGCCGGAGGGAGTCAGCGAATTTGGAACTCATTGTATGAAACGGTGAACGGATACAGACCTTCCAGCAAGCGTGCTGTTCATCCTGAAAAGGCGGTTGAGAGTTGAGGGGTGAGAGCAACCGACGAACCCGGGCGCGTGAAGGAGATGGAGAAAGTAATCAGTGAGTCAGTAATCAGTAATCA
>CBINJX010000057.1:0-12001 GCA_966251085.1 uncultured Verrucomicrobiales bacterium | reverse complement strand
ATCAGCCTGCATACCCACACTGACCGCTGCACCGGTGGCGCCGCCACCGAGATGGGATTGCTGGCCGGTGCGGATCGTGTGGAAGGCACGCTGTTTGGAAACGGTGAGCGCACCGGCAATCTGGACATCGTCACCGTCGCGCTGAACCTCTATATGCACGGCATCGCGCCGGGCCTGGATTTCACGCACCTGAATGTGCTGCGGGAGATCTATGAGCGCTGCACCGGTATGACCGTTCCTCCTCGTCAGCCTTACGCGGGTGAGCTGGTGTTCACCGCCTTCAGTGGATCCCATCAGGATGCCATCAAGAAGGGCCTCGCCGAGTGGGAAAAGGGCGGCCGCAAGCATTGGGATGTCCCTTATCTGACCATCGATCCGGCGGATATCGGCCGCGAATACCGCGAAGTCATCCGCGTGAATTCCCAGTCCGGCAAAGGCGGCGTCGCTTACCTGCTGGAAAGCGAGTTTGGCATCGAGTTGCCAAAGGAGATGCAGCGCGAGTTCGGCCCGATTGCAAACGACGAGGTAGATCGTCTGGGACGCGAAGTCACTGCAGCTGAACTGCGCGAGATCTTCTGGCGCGAGTACATCGACCGGAACGAACCGTACAAACTGCAGCACTTCCATGCTGATGGCAGCTCAGGTCACTTCCGCTGCCGTGCCACGGTTGCACGTGACGGTGAGCGGATCGATCTGGTCGGAGAAGGCAACGGTCCGATTGCCGCGTTCGTTCATGCTCTCCAGACCACTGGGGCTCCGAAGTTCGAAGTTGCCGACTACCGCGAACACGCCCTCGGCTCCGGCTCGGAAGCGAGCGCCATCTCGTATATCCGCATCCGCACCGAGAACGGTAAAACCCGCTGGGGAGCCGCCGTGGATACCAACATTGAGCTGGCATCGATCAAGGCGGTGCTGAGCGCTTTGAACCGCTGGGTCACTTCGACTCCGCAACCGGTTGAGAGCGTGCAGGAAGCGGTTGTTTCCTGAGAACCGTAAATCGTTAGCTCTTCCTCATTCCCACCCGGTGGTCCTCATGGATCACCGGGTTTCTTTTTGTACGGATCTTCCGCTGGCCTGGATCGCGACTTCCCATCGGTCCTATGCGTCCTATTCCGTCCCATAGGTCCCATACCCCTCTCCTATTAAACTTCCGTGCCACGGAGTGGCATGGGGGGCTTAATATTTCAGAACGATCTGAAATATTTCAGCCCATTCCGTTCCCGGATCGAAATGAGTCGATCGCAAATCAACTCGTTTCGATCCCAGATCGAAACATCCCTTCCGAAGATCAACTCATTCCGTTCCAGGAACGGAACGAGTCGTTTTTGGATCGAGATGAGTTGATCCAAAAACAACTCATCTCGATCTGCCGAAGGGAGGAGTTGAAAAAATATCAACTCATCCCTTGGGGCTGAAGGGATGAGTCGATCGCAGAACGAAACGAGTCGATCCGCGATCACCTCATCTCTTGCTGCCAAAGGGTGGTCTCTTACCGGATGGGAGGTGGGACTTGCGGCTTACCGGACGGTTCTGGCGGGGATCGATCAACTCCCGGAACTCTGATGTATGGATCCCCTCGTCTTCCGTTCAGTTGTTCACAGCTGTATGAGAAGAATCTTTCTTTTATTCCACACATTCCCTTCATCTTCACCGTGTGAATAAGCCTCAAAATCGTCTTCTTTCCCCGATGAATACGAGGTTCCACAGGGACCATTACCTGCGAAGAACTTTTTGGGAAAATGATGTGAACAGATGATAACTCCGGCTTCTCCCGACTTATTCTGAGATTTCCGGAGTTATTGGCTATTTATTGTGCGGTTTGTTGCCAGTGGGGAGCGCCCTCCATCGATAAACTGGTGTAGAGGCGGCTCTCTGCCGAGGTAAACGAGGCAGGTGCCGCCTCTCACTTCGTGGCGGGGAGAAGGAGGTTTGGCGGAGCGGAGCCTGCACGGATGCAACACCGGTCGAGGTCCCACCACCCACCTCCTCTGCCCGCACCGGGAATCAGAGGCGGCACGTCCCTCGCAAGCTCGGGACAGAGCCGCCTCTACACAGCGGATCAACTATTCGCTTTTACAGAAAAACGTCTCTGTGGCGTTCGGGCATCCAGATGGTATCTTGCCAACCCGCGTCATTCCACGCGCCCGGCTTTTCCGAATGTCTTTACCCAACGTTTCCACTGAGATGCCCGAATTGCTCGCCCCGGCAGGCAACTGGGATTGTGTACGCGCAGCTGTCGCCAACGGAGCAGACGCGGTGTACTTCGGATTGCCCCGTTTCAACGCCCGGCTGCGCGCGGATAACTTCACCGAGGCCGAGCTGCCGGAGGTAGTCGCCTTCTGCCACAAATACGGGGTAAAGGCGTATGTCGCTTTCAATACGCTCGTCTTCACGGGGGAAATGGACGATGCCGCCGAGTATCTGCGGATCCTGAGTCGGGCCGGAGTCGATGCGCTCATCGTGCAGGATGTCGGTCTCGTGCGACTCGCGCGGGAGATTGTTCCCGATCTGCCGATTCACGCCTCCACACAGATGAGCATCACCTCACCGGAAGGAGTGGAGTTTGCCAGGGAGCTGGGAGTCGAGCGCGTGGTTCTCGCCCGGGAACTTTCATTAAGAGAGCTGGAGAAATTTCAGCCCGAGCAGATGCCGCTGGAGGTCTTTGTTCATGGAGCTCTCTGTGTCGCCTACTCCGGTCAATGTCTCACCAGCGAATCGCTCGGACAGCGCAGCGCCAATCGAGGTGAATGCGCACAGGCGTGCCGGATGCCGTACGAGATGGTCGTCGATGGTGCGTTGCGCGATCTTGGCGACAAACGGTACCTGCTCTCTCCACAGGATCTGGCGGCGGTGAACGAAATCCCGGCGCTGGTGGATCGAGGGGTGATCTCTTTCAAGATCGAGGGACGTCTCAAGTCTCCGGAATATGTCGCCGCCGTCTGTCAGGTGTACCGGAAGGCGCTCGATGCGGCCCTTGCGGATCGCAAATACACCGCGACTGCCGCCGACCGGTATCAGCTCGAGATGACCTTTTCCCGCGGGCTTTTCAGCGGATGGATGCACGGGGTCGATCATCAGCAGCTGGTTGGTGCGCGGTATGGAAAGAAGCGTGGACCGTTCGTCGGCCGCATCACCAAGGTCGCACGCGACCACGTCGAGCTTACCTCTCAAGTTGACCTGGCTCCCGGAGATGGTGTCGTCTTCGATACCGGCGGTGATACCAATGCCGAGCAGGGCGGCCGCATTTACCAGGTGAAGGGAAATCGCCTTTTCTTCCAGCACGGACTCATCAACTTCTCGAAGCTGAAGACCGGAGATCGTGTCTGGAAAACCGATGATCCAGCGCTAGAGAAACGCCTGCGTCAATCGTACACCGGCAAAGTCGAACCTCGCCGCAGGGAGGCGATTGTTCTTCGCGTCAGCGGTCGTGCAGGTGAGCCTCTCTGCGTGGAAGTTGCCACGGCTGCGGATCTGCGAGTTACTTCCACGATTCCGCTGCAGGAAGCCCGCACCGCACCGCTCACGACCGAAAAGCTGCGCGAGCATCTGGGACGTTTCGGCGACAGCCCCTTTGCCCTGGGTGAACTGCAAAACGAACTCGAAGGCGCGGTCATTCTTCCAATTGGTGAATTGAACCGTCTCCGCCGCGAGCTGGCCTTCCAGCTCGAGAGCGCCCGCAAAATCGAGCGCCGTGAAAAGGAGACACGCTGGCCGGAACTTCTTCTGCAGTCTCCCAAGTCCGCGTCGGATGCCGCTCAGCCTGCTCTCAGCGTGCTCTGCCGCACCATGGAGCAGCTCGATGCCGCCCTCTCTGCCGGAGTGGAAAAACTGTACGTCGATTTCGAAGATATCCGCCGTTCCAAGGATGCCGTGGCACTCGTTCGTGAGCGCGAAACCGGCGCGCAGATCTTCCTCGCCACTCCGCGGATTCAGAAGGCGGGTGAACAGGGCTTCTTCAAGCTCCTGGAAAATGCAGGTCCCGACGGTGTGCTGATCCGCAACCTCGGCGCGATCGATCATTTTGCCAGCCAGGCCGGTAAATACACGCTCGTCGGCGACTTCTCGCTCAACGTGGCGAACCCGCTGACGGCGCAGCATTTCATCCAGAAAGGCCTGGAGCATCTGACGATCTCCTATGATCTGAACATCGAGCAGGTCCTGGACCTCCTCTCCTCCGCCCCACCCGAGTGGTTCGAGCTGACGCTGCATCAGCACATGCCGATGTTTCATATGGAGCATTGCGCGTTCGCTGCGTTCCTCTCGAAAGGCAGCTCGTTCCTTGATTGCGGGCGCCCCTGTGAGAAACACCGCGTTCACCTCCGTGACCGCGTAGGAATGGAGCATCCGCTCCGGGCGGATGTCGGCTGCCGCAACACGCTCTTCAATGCCGTCGCCCAGACAGGCGCGCGTTTCTTTGATGTGCTGATGAATGCCGGACTTCGCCGTTACCGCATCGAGCTGCTGGAGGAATCCGCAGCGGAGACCGGGAAGGTCATCCGCGCCTACCAGCAACTGCTCCGGGGTGAGCAGCAAGGCGAGGAGCTGTGGCGCTCCCTGCGCGCGCAGTCACAGTTGGGTGTTACAAGGGGCACGCTGGCAGAGCGTTAGGCGCTTGCGCCGTAGCGTCAGGCATCCTGCCAATAGTGTTCGGCAGGGCTTATTGCTGAAGGGGAGCATCTCCTGCCTTTCGCGCTGAAAGCGCTGTACACGTCAGCCCAGGGCAAGACCGCGCCAACACCATTCAGTTAACCCGCTCCGCTTCACGGGGCGCATATGGAGTGCGGTGGCGAGCTCCGCGAGGCACCGCTTTGGAGGCAGAGCGGTGTGCCTGCGCAGGGTGTATGTGGAGCTGAGAGAGACAGAGCTTCGTACGTGAGCGGCGAGTCTTGTGGCGCGCATCTCGGCATCTCGGTCTCGCCTCCGTGAGAGCCTGCGTCCTTGCCCACCGCTTCTGCACGAGTGAGGCGGGTTTACGGCAGGGCACGTCTTCTCTGCGCGGGACCACCGCACTCCATATGCGCCCCGTTTATCGGCTCGCAGAGAAGCTGAAGGGGGAAATGGGAAGGGAAAAGCACATCAATATGCGACTATTGTTTCCCTGAAGAGAGTGCCAAACTTCCCGGTGCCCACCCGTCACCGCTTATCTCCGGATTGTTTTACGCGCTGTAAACTGAGCAAAGTTTTTACAATCCCGCCATCAGGGATGCCACAATTTAGGATTGCACTACGGCAGCCTCTCTGTATTTATGATGCCAATACATTGCGAATTCGCTGACGTTCCTATGCGCAAGTTCCCCTCTTCGAATGGTGGCGATTGTTCCGGCGAGATTTACGGAGCAACCATTTCCAACCCTCGTCAACAAGGATTTAGCTTAGTCGAGGTCACGCTCTCGATTGGCGTCATTGCCTTTGCGTTTGTAGCGCTAATGGGTCTCCTTCCCACGGGTCTGAGTGTTTTCCGAGAGGCGATGGATACGACCGTTACGGCACAGATCGCCCAGCGGATTACCTCCGAACTTCAGGAGACCGACTATTATGCACTTCTCAGGATGGCGAATCTGGATGGCAGCGGTTCGGATCCGGTCACGAATGTGGACCCCTCGTATGGAGTGCTCCCGATCCGTTATTTCGATGATCAAGGGAATGAGATACGGTCGCGGTCCGATACTGGGAGTCTCAGTGACGAGGAACGGCTCCGGGTGCTTTACGAGGCGCACGTGCGCCTCGCGCGCGATCACCAGATCCTCGGGCAAAATCCCAGTGGTGCGAGCGAACGACTGGGAACCCGGAACATGACCACTGTTCTGATCCAGGTGATCAGCAATCCCACAGGCCAGGAAGTCGTTATCGACTCGAGCACAAAACTCGTGGACACGACGCAAACCAAACTCCCCATCCAGAGTTATCCCGCATTCATTGCCAGGAACGGCTCGGAAGCTCGCTCTGATAGAAACCCATGAGACTTTTCGCTCGCCCGAAAACCGGCCAGACGGCCTTCACCGTGGTGGAACTCATGGTCTCCACCGCGATCATTGCACTGATGATGGTGATCCTGGTGCAGATCACCACCCAGACGACAGCCACCTGGCGTTATACTACCAACAAAGCCGAGCAGTTCCGGGAAGCGCGGAACGGGTTTGAGACGATGGTTCGCCGGATCAGCCAGGCCACTCTCAATACCTACTGGGACTACAAGACGAATAGTGTTGGAGATCCGCTCGGGTACGTGCGCAGCTCGGAGCTGCGTTTTGTCTGCGGCCCCATGCAATCGGGGAGCAAGAAACTGGACCAGAGCTCCACGCCTCGCCGGCCGACCCATGGTATTTTCTTCCATGCGCCTTTCGGCCACGTCTCCCCTACCGCGAGCGGACCGGACTGGGAAAAATACAAGGGGCTGCGCGATCTGATCAACACCTGGGGGTATTATATCGAGGTAAACGACGATAAGGACCTCCGCCCTCCCTTCCTAAAAGAGGAGCATTCACCCTATCGGGTCCGCTCGCGGCTGATGGAGATGATGCAGCCTACGGGCGCCATGATGTCCACGTATGTCTATACCAGCGGTATTCAGGGCAGGCCGACTACCACCTACCAGAACTACAACGGGCTCGACTGGTTCCGGAAAACACTTTCCCTGCAAGGCGGCGGGGACGCTCAATCGGTCGTAGCTCATCCTCTCGCTGAAAATATCATCGCGCTCATCCTCCTCCCCAAACTTGCCGTGCAGGATGCGGAGGACCTGAATGTCACCGGAAGCCGCCGCGACACTATCCTCGCACCGAACTACTACTACCATACCGGGGAAATCGGAGAAGCGCAGAGCAATGGCGGCAACCCACTGCTCGCCGGAGCCGTGAACAGCAAGCATCAGCTCCCGCCGGTGGTCCAGGTCACGATGATCGCGATCGACGAGACTTCGGCGCGGAAGATGAATGTGCAGGACCTCACCGACGACCCGCTCGGGATTCAGGACGCCTCGATCTTCACCAACGCCAGCGAGTACAGGAAGGATCTCCTCTACGATCCGGATGGCGATCCGGAAGCAGAACCCCTGGAGAAACGGCTCATCGACGCCGGCATCAACTACCGAATTTTCACCACCAACGTAATCCTCCGCGCTTCCAAGTGGAGCCGGGAACAGACGGAATAATCCCAGAACACCATGCAACCTCGACTTCCATCTCGGCGCACACGTCGCAACAGTAGTGGTGTAGCCTTGGTCCTCGTCCTCGGCTTTCTCGTACTGATTTCTGCGCTCATCGTCTCCTTCTTCTCGAGTGTCAGCACAGAGTTGACCTCCGCCAAGAGTTCGCAGGCGTCGGTTTCAACCCGCCAGCTTGCGGAATCGACCACCAACCTGGTCATTTCCCAGATCGCCGACGCTACTACCGGATACAAGGATTCCAAAAATCCCAGCGACGGCGTCCTGGCCTGGGCTTCCCAGCCGGGCATGATCCGGACCTACGACGACAAGGGCGACCCGTACCGCTACTATAAACTCTACTCGTCCCGGAACATGGTGATGCAGAACATCCCCAGCGGGTACAACATCGTCACTGACGAGTTTGCCCGGGACGTTCCCGAAGACTGGTACCGCCATCCGGCCACCTATGTGGACCTGAATGCCCCGGTCCGTACCGTGGATGAAAATTACGAGTACCCGATCGTCAATCCGATGGCCCAGAAGAAGAGTGCGACGGCCCGTACCATTACGGACGGCGGTGTGGAAGGCTTCGAGATCATCAATCCTCCGGGGTACACCGGCACCACCACCCGTCCCGAAAATTCGTACAATCCGACATCGAGCCCGGAGGCCAATCCTGCCCCTATGCCGGTGCGCTGGATCTACGTGCTGAAAGATGGAACCATCATCTCCGCTCCTGAGCCCCAGGCAGACGGCACTCTCGATTGGTCCGGGGTAGGCGACGCCCAGTACAGACCGACGCAGAATAACCCGATCGTCGGCCGACTCGCTTTCTGGACGGACGACGACACTGCGAAGGTCAACATCAACACAGCAACGGAAGGCGTCTTCTGGGATCGCCCATGGGCGAGAAACGGCATCGGTGGGACGGAGTCTAACTTCGCCGCTTACATTCCCGCCCAGAATGAATTTCAGCGCTATGCAGGCCATCCGGCGATGACCTGCCTCAGCCCTGTGCTTGGCTGGGTTCTCCCGTATCAGACCGTTTTCGACAAATCGAAGTACTACTTCCTGGTCCCGCGTGTGATGGATGGCGGTACCCGGGCCGGCACGACCCGGCCGAGCAACACCAATCCGCTGGTCTCCGACAACGAGCGCCTGTTTGCATCCGTGGATGAGCTGGCATTTGCCCCGCCACAGTCCAGCGACACGGCAAACGGCTATAGAAAACCTCCGACCGCTTTCTCAAATCTCCTGAATAGTGGTCCGAACACTCCGGGCATCGATCAGGTGATCAACCGGATGCGGTTCTTCCTAACTGCTAATAGCCGTGCACCGGAGGTGAACCTCTTCAACAAACCGCGCATCGGGCTCTGGCCTGTTCAGAGTGATCCTCGGATCCGTGATGCGGTCGACCGGGCTTCCTCCGCGTTGCCGCGGAATCCCAAAGACAAGCTGATCGCCTTCTGCGGTCAGACCGGCACCAGCACGAACCCGACGATCTACTACTTCCAGCGCTACAACGAGTACGTATTCAACGGAAACAAGATCTACGGCGACGGCCGTTCCTTCACTCGGCCGCAGAGCCAGCCGAGCAGCACGAGTCCGATCATGGATTTCGAGAAGATCGATCGGAACCAGGAGCTGTATGCTTATCTCCAGAAGTACACCGGCAGGAACATTCCCGGTTTCGGCGGTAACTTTAAGGACAAGTACGACGAAGGCCTTCCTACCAATCATCAGCTGCCCACCGGAGAAACCCGATCCTATAGCGACCGGGATCAGATCCTGACGCAGATGATGGATTACATCCGTACGAACGTAAACTCGTACAGCACAGCGCAAAACATGGCTCCCCAGTACGACTATGCGCCTACCCGCCGCGGCGGTCCGGTGGCTGGTGAGACCCAGCTCGTACCGCTCGTCCTGCCCAACAATACAAAGGGATTCGGTCGCTTTGCGACTGTCACGGAAGCGGCCATCGTCTTCACCAGAGACAACACCTTCCTTCGAGCGCACCTGATCCTCGAGGTCTTCAACCCCACTCCCGGACTCGCCAGCTGGAGTCCACACGTCCGCTACGAAGTGGCGGGACTCGATGGCGTTCACCCGCGCACAGGTGCAACCACGGACGCTTTCAAGGTCAGTGGCTCCGCATTTGGAAACAATCTGGTCTCCATGAACTGGCCACAGTCGAGACAGATTGGAAACCGACGCGTGTGGCCATGGAATTTCGTGACAAGCCGCGTCGGCTACAGCGGTGGTGGGCACAACATGCCATTCATGGGTACGTGGGCCAACTTCCGCTATTTCAGCGGCGGCGGCACTGATGCCAATAAGACCGCTGCTGTTGGAAACTGCTCCGAAAGCCAGTATCCGTTCTACACCCAGCCCGGAAACAATGCTGCCAGGATCGTCAATGCCGGTGGAACTTTCGACTTTGAAGGTGGCGATCTCGAGATTCGCATCTACTCCGGCTTTGAGAATGTCTCCTGGCCAAGCCGGGCACCCGGAACCAACCAATTGGTCCAGACTATTCGGATGAACTTCCCGCGCTTCACGGGCATGCCGCTTCCGACTGCAAGTGCCAACTTTGAATCCCGCATCAGTCAAGGCGCAGGCAACTTGATTACCGCCGGCGATATCGTCCGTTCGGTGGAAGCTCGCCCGAACCGCTACGTCGAGAACGGCCAAAATGGTGACTACATCGGTGGTGACCTCCGCCTCATCTCTGGTTCGCCGATCGTCCCGGAAAAGTACTTCGCACCACACTTTGCGTACAATGCCGCAGGCACGCGCCTGGCACATAGTATCCGCAGTGAAGAAAATGCCTATCAGCCCAACAACGGGTCTTCGATCACCCTCATTCCCGGGGTTGGTTACAACCGCCAGCCAGCCGCTGCACGTGGCACGACCGAGGCACGTAACATCGCGGGTGCCGGCGACTTCGACAATGCCACGGGCGACGGAGAAGACGGCGCTTATGTAAACAAGGCTGACGAAGGCAACCTTGCAACCGGCGACGGCGGTTACTTCAGCCGCGGCAGTTTCAATGTCGAAAACGGCGAAACCTTCTCTCCTAACCGTCAAATCTCCTCGGCAGTTTCATTCGGTTCTCTTCCAACTGGAGTGAAGCGGAGCGAATACGGTGCAGACACCGGAGATCCTACCCTGGCCCGGCCCTGGCAGACTCTGCTCTTCACCCCCTATCCTTCTTCGCGAACCACCGCGAACGCTACCAACCACCCCGGTTTCGGCGAATCCCGCGCCGGTGACGAAACTCGGCCTCCCTACATCAAACCGCCTGATCATCTGTTCCTCGATCTGTTCACGATGCCGATCGTTGAGCCGTATGCCATCAGTGAGCCGTTCTCGACGGCGGGCAAGGTCAACCTGAACTACCAGATCGCGCCGTTCACTTACATCAAGCGTACCACTGGGCTGCATGCAGTTCTCCGCTCCACGAAGGTGACTGCCATTCCGACGACTAGCTCGGACAAGAATCAGCTTCGCCGGTACGACATCAATCCCGACGTCGGAGGAAGTGCAGACGGCAGCCAGTTGGAGGGTTCACAGAAAGGCACCCTCTATGGCTTCTACAAGAAGCTTTACCTGGAGGGCGACCTGTTCCGTTCTGCCTCGCAGATCTGCGATATCGGTCTCGTCCCCGAAGGTCCGGGTGTGAACGTCTCCTACGATTCTCTCCCCACTTTCTGGAACCAGAATCGCCGCACCGGAGACAATGTCCGCGAGATCCCCTACGGACACATCTATCCTCGCGTCACCACCAAATCGAACACCTACACCGTCCACATGCGGGTGCAGAGTCTGCGCAAAGCTCGGAATTCCGACCCCGCAAAATGGGTGGAAGGCCGGGATCAGGTGCTCAGCGAATATCGTGGCTCCACCTCGCTGGAACGCTACATCGACGCTGCGGACCCGACCCTGCCGGACTTTGCATCCGGATCGATTCTGGCCGATAAAGACAACTTGGACCGCCATTATCGCTTCCGTATCATTGCGACCAAAGCGTTTAACCCCTAAACTCGCCGTATGAAATCTCCCCAAGAATGTCGCTCCTCCCGTGGCGGCTTCTCTCTGATTGAGATGATCGTGGTGGTCGGCATCATCGCCGTGATCGCCACCTTCGCTGTCCCCGCAGCGAACACCGTAATCCGCGGTTCACAGCTCACCCAGGCTTCCCAGGTCCTCTCAGACCAGATCAGCCTGGCCCGTCAGCAGGCAATCACGAAGAACCGCTCCGTCGAGGTGCGCTTCTATCGCTTTGCCGACAACGAGCAGCCTGGCGAAGAAGCGGACAAGCCCAAGACTGGCAAGTTCCGTGCAATCCAGCTCTTCGAGGTGCTGGAAACCGGCACACCCGTTCCCATGGGCAAGATTCACCGTCTGCCCACGACTGTGGTCATCAATGACGGGAAGCTGACAACGTTGATCGACACCAACGGCACCAGCAGCCAATCACCGAAGGATCCGACCAATACCGACCCGGAACTGCCGCGCGGCGTGCAGCGGAACTACGAGTATGTCGCTTTCCGCTTCCTGCCTGACGGCTCGACCAACCTGATGCCGACTGAAAACTGGTACGCGACTATCCACGCGCTCACAGATCAGATCGAAGGGGACAATCCCCCGGCAAACTTCTTCACCATCCAGGTGGATCCGGTGAGCGGGACGACCAAGAGCTACCGGCCTACTGCCGGATAGGCTCTTCACATCCATCCTTCCCTACAAGACGCGCAGGCCTTCACCGGCCTGCGCGTTTTTTGCTTTCTCCTCTGAATGTGAATAGTTGAGAGTATCGAGTTGAGAGCCGCGAACTGGCAGATCGAGGCGGAC
>CBINJX010000056.1:0-12037 GCA_966251085.1 uncultured Verrucomicrobiales bacterium | reverse complement strand
GAACACTTCGTCGCTGGTACGTCCTTCCGCCTCACCTTCGAAATTCATCAGGATGCGGTGACGCAGCGCAGCCGGAGCCGCCTTGTCGATATCGGCGCGGGAGACGTGATAACGTCCGTCGAGCAGCGCGTAGATTTTTCCTGCAAGAATGAGCGCCTGTGCGCCGCGCGGGCTGGCGCCGTAGCGGACGAAACGTTTCGCCATCGGCGTCGCTTCCTTGTTCTCCGGGTGTGTGGCCATCACGAGATGAATGGCATGCGCCTGGATCTCGCGAGCCAGCGGGACTTGGCGAACGATCTCGCGCAGATCGAGGACAGACTGCGCGGTTTGTAACACCGAACCGACCTCCGGCTTCTCCTTGGTTGTGGTCCGCTCCAGAATCGTGTGGAGATCATCCGCTGAGGGATAGCCGACCTTCAGCTTAAAGAAGAACCGGTCGAGCTGTGCCTCGGGGAGGGGATAGGTGCCTTCCATCTCCAGCGGGTTCTGCGTGGCGAGCACCAGGAACGGCTGCTCCAGCGAATGCTGCACGCCGCCGACCGTGACGTGATGCTCCTGCATTGCTTCGAGCAGCGCGCTCTGCGTTTTGGGGGTCGCGCGGTTGATTTCATCAGCCAGGAGAATGTGCGCGAAGACCGGCCCCTTCTGGAATTCGAACGCTTTCCGGCCGCTCTCGTTTTCGGCAATCATGTTGGTGCCGATGATGTCCGCCGGCATCAGGTCGGGAGTGAACTGGACACGGGCAAACTTGAGGTTCACCGCTTCCGCCAGGGTCCGCACCAGCATCGTCTTACCGAGACCTGGCACGCCCTCCAGCAGCACGTGTCCGCCGGCGAAGAAGGCTACGAGCACTCCCTCGAGAATCTCCTCCTGCCCGACCATCATGCGGCGCATCTCGGCAAGAATGCGCTGGAAGGTGTCACGGAATTGCGCGGCTTGGGTTTCCAGGTTGGCTTCAGACATGGCTGTTAGGAAGGTTTCAGGAAGGAAAACAGGGCAAAGAGGAATGACGAAATTCGAATGACGAATGACGAATGAATGAGCGAAGCTCGAATTTCGAAGAATGATCCAGAGTGCGCCGCCTGTTCGTCATTGGGTCTTCGGATTTCTTTCGAGTTTCGTCATTCGGAGTTCGTCATTTCATTCCGCAGGTCGAATCGATTCGAAGTAACGGCGGATGAAATAACGTGAGCCGAGCGGGATGTTCTCCTGCAGCACCGCTTCCTCGGCGGCGGGAAGGACGGCCTCGTAAAGTTCCTTGTAGCGGTGGCGCGCTTTGTCATCGCCGCCGGCTGAGGGAAGAAGCTGGGAGAGCGATTCGCCTTCGCCGAGCTGCCCTCGCAGGGATAACTCGCCACCTTTGTCGGCGGTCTCGCTGCGCTTATCGCCAAATGGAGATTCCGTGGTGCCCTGGTCGTATTCGCTGCCGGGGCGTCCGCTCGGGATCTGTCCGTCACCAGGTTGCGGCTGGCCGTTCTGGGATTGTGCAAAGGATTGCACGAGCACCTGCCCCTCGCCGCCTTTGCCCTCCTGACCTGAGCCGCTCGGGTCGCCCGGCTTCTGCCCGTGCTTCATGTTCTGGAGGGCGGCGAGGATGTTCTGCAGGTTCTGCTGCGAGTTGTTCTTATTGCCGGGTGCGTCCTGGCCTGCAGCTCCCTTTGGAGCGTTCTGGAGCATCTGGGCGAGTTGCCGGAGCAATTGCTCCGCGCCGCCATCGCCACTGCGCTGGAGCGCTTTCTGGATTGCCTGCCGGAGCGCCTCGGATTGCCGCTGCTGGGCGAGCCGCTGCAGCGCTTCACGCAACGTCTTCTCCGCCTGCTCGGCCCCAGCCTCGTCCTTCTTTTGCGCGAGCTGTTGAGCGGCTTCTTCCAGTGCTTTCGCCGCGGCTTCCGCGTTCCCTTTCTCAAGTGCCTCAGCGGCATTTTTCGTCTCCTCCTGCTGCTCCAAAGCCTTTGCCAGCGCTTCCATCTCCTCAGGAGAGAGCTGGGCGGTCTGCTGCTGCATCTCTTTGATCAACTGCTCCAGACTCGAGAGCTCGCGAAGGGCGGCTTTGGCGGCAGCATCCCGATCGGTCGCGGCTGTGCGGAGCTGTTCGGCACTGCGCTTCAACTCCTCTGCGATCCGCTCCAGCTCCTCGTTCTTCTTTTCCTCGTTTGCTCGCTCGATCTGCTGCGCGAGCGTTTTCATCTGTTCGACGGTGTCGGCGACTTCTTCCTGTGCCTCCGCTCGTTTTTGCTGCTCGGCGAGACGCCGCGATTGCAGATCCCACTGGAGCAAACCGAAAGCGAGTGCGGGAACGGCAAGCCAGGTGAAGGAGCGTGGCCATGTCCACGGCAGCAGATGCCGGAAATCCCGGCTAGTGAGATACGTGGTGCATTCCCTCAGCGCGAGGGCGCGGGTGGGATCATTCGACTTCGAAAAGGCGAGCGCAGTCGTCCAGCGATCACGCGTGGCGCCGAGCTGATCCATCAGCTGCGCAAATTTTTCCATCCTCGGCACCCGGATCAGCATACCGATCACAGCCCACAGAAGAGCGACAGCAAGTAGCCCCACGCCCACCGCGATCCATGGGATCTGGAGGTTTCCCCATCGTTCCATCGCTGCAAGAAGTACTGCAACAGCAGTGCAGACCAGTACTCCGCGGGCAAATCGTTCTACGAAGAC
The DNA here is from genome assembly GCA_966251085.1 of uncultured Verrucomicrobiales bacterium. Classification (GTDB taxonomy): domain Bacteria; phylum Verrucomicrobiota; class Verrucomicrobiia; order Chthoniobacterales; family Chthoniobacteraceae; genus CBINJX01. Next base: position 9,373 of record CBINJX010000056.1, on the reverse strand, counting down.
TTGCAAGGAGAGCCTCCTTCGCAGGGCTGTTAGTCGGGGCAGCAGTATCTCGCCGGACTGAGTTCTCAAAGTAAAGTGAGACTATCGGATGTATTCCCGGTTTCAACGATCCTCAGCAGATTCGCCCGCAGTTGCGGGAGCGGCCTTTCACCGCTAATAAAATAGCCCATTTCCGACTCTTAACTTGCGCACCACAACCATGAGAACCCTGCTTTTGAAAACGACGCTGCTGTTGATGGTTCTCACTTCCGGCGTCCATGCGCTCGACGTGTCCAAGGAGGAGAAGGTGAAGCTTACGCAGCAGGTGCACGCCATTTTCTCAGCCAAATGCGCGGACTGCCACGGCCCCGAGTTGCCTCGGCCGAAGGGAAAGTTTGGCTACGTTCTGGACCTGCATCGCGTAGGGACTAACCCGGATTATGTCGTGCCGGGAAATGCGGAGGAGTCGGAGATTTACCAGATGGTGCTCCACAACGATATGCCCGGCGAGGAATCGGACATCGCGGCGCTGACGCCGGAGGAGGTGGATGCCGTCAAACGGTGGATCAACGTCGGGGCTCCCGGCGAACTTGTCTCGACCGATCTTTCTGGCGCAAAGCCGGCTCAGGCCGTGATGGCGGCGCTGCCGCCGTCCTCCGGAGGATCTTCTGGAGGCCCTGCCTCGCCCTCCTCAACGGCCGCAGCCCCTAAACAGGAGAAGGCGGACGGGCCATTCCTGAAAGCGGTGGTTCGCTGGGTCGGCAAGCTGCACCCGGTATCCACCCACTTCCCGGTGGCGCTGATGTTTGCGGCGCTGCTCGCAGAGGGGATTGGCTGGTTTACAAAGCGCGATTCCTGGCTGCAGACGGTCCGTTTTCTTGTCGTAATCGCCGCCCTCGGCGGTCTGTCCGCCACGGTGCTCGGCTGGATCAATGCCTACTTCAGCTCCTACGACAAATCACCGGGAGCACTGCTCTGGTGGCATCGCTGGCTCGGCACTGGTACGGCACTTTGGGCGGTTGTCTGTGCGGCTGCTGCGTTCATGGGCGAATGCCGTGAGGGTTCCAAGGAGCGGAATACGTTCCGTGTAGCACTCGTTGTGGGCGCGACACTGGTCGGAATCAGCGGTTTCCTGGGGAGCGCCCTAATCTACGGTCTGGATCATTACGCATGGAAGTAAGGGAAAACGCATAGTTCCGTTGGAACTTTTGCATTTAGTTGGCACCTTCCGCGGGTGACCGCAGAAGTTTTTCAACAGAAACATGCCGCATTCCTCGCTGCCGCCGAGCGCGCGCAGTGGGTGCCTGCAGACATTTTCCGCCGAGCCGAGCTTTCCGAGATCTTCGATCGTCCGGCTCCCCTGGAGGTGGATATCGGCTGCGGTGAAGGCGCTTTCATTCTCGCACGCGCCAAGGCGCATCCGGAGCGGAATTTCCTCGGAATCGAGCGTCTCATCGGCCGGGTGTCAAAGGTGTGCCGCGCCGCTGCACGGGAGGGGTTGACGAATGTCCGCGTGCTGCGGCTGGAGAGTGCGTATGTGATGAAGAACATCCTGCCGTTCGCCAGTGTGGAGATGGCGCATGTGGCATTCCCTGACCCCTGGCCAAAGCGGCATCATCAGCCGCGCCGTCTTATCCAGGATGATTTTTTGAAGGATCTGCGCGAGGTGATCGCACCCGGCGGTGAACTCCGGTTGAAGACGGACGATCTCCCATATTTCCAGTGGATGAAGAAGGTAATCGCCCGCGCCGAGGGATGGCAGGAAACCGAGTGGCCCGAGGATCCGGACTATCCAGTGACCAACTTCGAGCGCCGCTTCATGGATCAGGGACTGCCGATTTATAAGGCGCGGCTGTTGAGGGCGGAGTTGTCGAAGTAGGGGAGTCTCTCTGAAAGTTAATAGTTGAGAGTATCGAGTTGAGAGCCCCGCTCTGGCAGATCAGAGCGGGTTAAAGTAGTGGAGATGGAGCTGCGGACTGAATGTCTGAGCACTGACTACTGAATACTTTCCTCACGCGCGCGCCGCTCGGTGGTTGCTCCCAACTATTTACTTCGGGAGAAGGACTGATCACCCAGCGTCCCGGTGATCTTAAAGGAGCCGTCGTTCGCGATTGCGATTCGGACGGCTCCGACTTTTTTCTGGGAGAAAAGGGCGGCGGTTTGGGGAGGGAGATCGAGGATGGGATCTTCCGCTGCGCCAACTTGTGGTGCGCCAGTGATGACGACCTGCGGCCGCACGCGCGAGAGGAAGTCCGCAGTCCCGGAGAGATCCTTGGAATGCCACCCTTTCACGAGGATGTCGGCGGAAAGGTTGGGTTCATTTTCGATCAGCCATTGTTCCGTCGCGAAGCCGCTGTCGGACATCAGGAGTAATCGTTTACCTGCGCTCGTTAGGCGTAGCACCAATGCCTTGTCGTCCGCCACAGACCGAACCAGACCGGGCGGAGGATAGAGCACTTCCAGTTGTACCTGCCCGCTGGTTTCGGCGACCCCTCCTCTTTGAAGAAAGCGCTTTCCGCGCTGCTGTTCTGCGAGGAATTTGTGCAGGGTGCGGCGGGAGGGAGATCGATCTTTTAGGGGAGTATCGAAGAGAGTGGTCGGCCGCAGGTCGCTCCAGACCTCCTGCGCCGCACCAATGTGTTGGGCATCGCCGTGCGTGAGGACGAGTGCATCGAGGCGGTTCACCCCTCGTGAGCGCAGATAAGGGAGGACGATTCGCTGATACTCAAAGCGGTGTCCGCAATCGATGAGCCAATCTTCCGAGCCGGAGCGGAGATGGATTGCGCCGCCCGGTCCGAGATCGAACACGGTGATTTCCATGGCTGGCCGCGTGGAGAAGTCTCCCGGCAGCTCCACATACATGTGACCGCCCGGGAGATGGGCAAAGACCTGGACTACGTACAGGAGCGACTTCGCGCAGATCCAGTTCGCGTTGTTAAAGAGCATCGCGACGGTAGTCGAAAGGGGAGCCGCGAGGACGGCCAGCACGCCGAGGGTGAGAATTGCGGAAGCGATCAGCCCCGCGAAGAGATTCGCCACGATCGAGACCGGCGAGAAGAGGTGAAAATAACCTGCGGTGAACGCAAACGAACCGAACCAGGAAGCCAGCGTGACACCGAACGCGGCGGCACAAGCATTCCAGCACCAGCTCCGGGCTCGCTGCCGCCAGTTCCAGAGCGGACGAGGCAGGAAATCGTCGGGACGCCCGAGCGGTTCGAGCTTTCTCTGGATCGGGAGGGACATGGTGGCGATTGCAACCACCAGAATAAACGAGAACTGAAAACCCGGCATGAACAGCTGGTTGGTATCCCAGCCGAAGATGAGAAGCGCCGCGGCAGCCAGGGAGTTGAAGACCGAAGACGGACGGTCGAAGAGCAATCCCGCTAACATTACCGATGCCATGATGGCTGCCCGAATGCAGCTGGCGCTCAGTCCGGTGATCAGCGCATAGGTCAGGATGATAGGAATTGTCAGGAACACCGAGGCGCGGCGGCTGAAGCGCAGCGGCTTGAGGAGAATCCAGGTGATCGCCGCCAGCAGCGCCACATTGAATCCGCTGACAGCAAAGAGATGTAGCGTTCCGGTGATGCGAAACAAATCCTGCACCTCCTCCGGTGTTTCCCCTCGCAATCCCAGCACCATGCTCGCGACCAGGTCCACCACAGTCGGTTCGTCCTCCATATCAAGTGTCAGTTGCGCCTGCATCCAGCGCCGGGCGGAAAAAGCAAAGGCGTACAACCGATTGCCGTGTCCCTGACTGAGAATCCGGCAGTCGCTCGCATAGCGCGTGTTCACCTCGGAAAATGTGCCCTGCCGATGCGAGTAGGCGCGGAAATCGAACTGCCCGGGGTTGCGTGGAGGAGCGATGTTTTCCGCCGCTCCGCGCAACTCCACACGATCTCCATAAGTCGGCATCGGCCCGCTCCAGCGAACGTTCACCGTGCCTTCGTACTGCCGCAAAATGCCGTCCAGCTTCACACTCTCCAACTGCAGCCGGAAGCGGGAGGTCGGAGTCCGGAACCACGTTTTCACCTCCTCCGGTTCAGTTGAAACCACACCTGTTGCTATGATGGTGCGAGGGCCGGCTTCGAGCAGTTGGGATAGCCGGCGTCCATCGCTCTGGTGATGGCGAATGGTGTGCATCGTTGCAAAGCTCACAGCCGTTAGGAGCCAGCAGAGCCACACCCGCGGGCGCCAGAGTATCACTGCTGCACAGAGCAGAAGCAGCGGCAGCGAAAATCTCCAATCCAGCGGCCAGCGATCTGCCAGCGCAATTCCTATCACAGCCGCCAGGGCAACACCCACCAGCGGTTGGCGTGGGCGCAACTCCGGGATTCTCATCATCGCCCCCGGGTTTTGCCTGAGCGTTAACGAAATGTCACGTTAACGCTTTGCGCGCAGGTGTAGAGACGGCTCTGGCCCGAGTTTTGCGAGGGACGTGCCGCCTCTACACCATTTCGCTAGCGCGCTTTCTTTGCTGGTACAGCTCTCACCTGCCGTTCCCACCGCCTTTGCCCCCTTCCGAAAGCGGCGTCGCGCGCCGCTGATGCGGTCGCGCGCTTGCCGCCGCACTCCAGAGAGCACCCTATTTCGCCATCTTCTTCTGCCAGTATTCCGGGTACCGGCTCTGGAGACGGTTCAGGGTCTTGTTAGCCGTTTCTTCTTCGCCGGCCTTGCGATAGGAATTCACCGCCTTCTCCAGCGCACGCGGCGTGATCTCCTCGTCGTCGAGGATCAGGGAGACGCTCTCGTACAGTTTGGCCGCCTGCAGATAGTTCTCCTGCGCAGCCTGGATATCGCCGGCGGCGATCCGCGCCTCGCCGCTGATCTTCCCTTCCGGTTGCAACGTGAGCGCCTGATCCACCGACTTCTGTGCCGCAGGAAAATCCCGCTGGCCGATCTGCGCCTTTGTCAACTCCAGTAGCCCCAAGGCACGCGATGGCGGTTCCTTCACGTTTGAGAGATAATTTTCAAGCGCTTCGGTCGCCTTCCCGTACTCTTGCGCTTTCAGGAGAGCCTGCCCCAGGAGCAGACGATCCTTCGGGAGCGCTTCTTCGCGTGAAGCCAATTGCGCCAGGTATTTGTGAGCGCTCTCCGGCTGGCTCGCCTTGAAATACGAATCGCCGAGCCAGCGGAGCACTTCCGGCGGTACCTTGGCTTTGCCTTCCTTGGAATAGAGATCCACCTCACGCGCCGTCGCCGCGAGATCCTCCAGATAATAATGGGAGAGAATGACCCGAAGACTCGCACGTTCGAAGAACTGCTCCTTGTCGAGCTTGCGCGCTGCCTCCAGATTTTCCGCGGCTTTCTTGTAATCCTTTGCTTCGTAAGCCGCCCAACCGATCCAGTAATGTGCCTGCGCTGCGGCCGCGCTCTTCGGGTAGTCACGCAGGAGGATCTGGAAATTCTCCGACATCCCTTTGTTATCATTCATCTGCCCGCGAATGAGCGCCTTCTGCTGCAGTGCCAGCTCGCGCTCCTTTGCTTTCGGGTACTTCCGGATCAGATCCGTGAAATCCCGCTCAGCCTCGGTGAGCTTCTTCTGGTTCTGGTAAGCGATCGCCCGCTGCACCAGCGCATATGGGAGCGACTTGTGAGTCGGATGCCGATCGAGCAATTCCGAAAACGCTTCGATCGCACGATCCAGATCACCGATCTGCATCGAACTCCACCCGAGCCTGAACAGTGCTTCGGCACGCAGCGTGCCGTTGAGCTGACGCGACTTTGTGACCTGGGCATACAACGGCGCCGCGGCAGCGTAATCCTGCTTCTTGAAAAGCGCCTCGGCTTTCATCAACAGCACCTGATCGCGTTTATCCGCATCCGCATCCCCCGCCACGTACGTGTCGATTTCCGCCAGAAGATTTGGGTCATCCGCGTTGTAGAGCGATACCAGCCGCTCATAAGCCGCTTCCTTCGCGTACACGGACGAAGGATATTCCTTGAGGATTTGTTCGTAAGCCTCCCGCGCCTCGGCATGTTTCCCGAGCTGCCGCTGGGAATTCGCTACCAGCAGGAGCAGCTCCGGTTTTGTCTCCGCTGAGAAATCCCCTGCCTGAGCCTGATAAGTATCGAGCAGCTGCTTGTATTTGCCGGAGTCGTACAGCATCCGGAGCAAACCGACCTGCGCCACCTCTTTCCAACGTCCGATCCCCGGCATCTTCAAAGCCTCGCGGAAACTCTCCGCAGCTTTTGCAGGCTGTTCCAGATAGAGCTGCCACATGCCCGTGCGGACCGTCGCCTCGGCTTTCAGCTCCGCGTTCTCGGTCTGCTTCGCCAACTGTTGGATTTGCTTCAGCGCATCGGTAGTGCGTCCGCCTTCCTTGAGCAGGAGCGCCAGTGAGAGACGGCTCGCATCCTGGAATGGGTTGTTCTCCTTGATCTCGGCGACCTCCTCATAGGTCATCCGCGCATCGAGCTTCTGCCCGAGCGCTTCCATGCAGCGGGCGCTGTAGAACTTCGAGGCATTTGCCACCGCGGGTTCACGCAGACGCACGGAAGCCTTGCGATAAAGGGGGAGCGCGGAGGAGTAGTTCTTACTCTGGTAATACAGGTCCGCGAGACGATACGCCGCTGGCCCGATGAAATCTCCCGTGTGATACTGCGAGAGGAGAATATCGTAGGTGCTCTTCGCCGCGTTGGTCGCTCCCATCTGACGATAACTTTCGGCTAGACGGAAGAGCGCGGTCTGACGGGCGGGGCCGTTGGGAAACAGCTCCACATACCGCTGATATTCCGGCGCGGCCATGTCGTACATCTTCCGCGCGTAAAAAGAGTCAGCGATGTTCAGCTGCGCCTGCTCGGCGGTGAGCCCGCTGCCTTGCGGTGAAATCCGGATCTCACCCGGGTCGCTTGGTTCCGGGATCGGCGGTGCTGTGGGCTTTGCCGGAGCGGCTGGCTTCCTTTGTTCAGCCTCCTGCGCATCCGTGCCTCTCATTTCCTCAGCCATGGGAACCGCCTCTGCGGGGGCATCTGGTTCCTCTGCCGCGGGAACCGGGGCCGGTGAAGGCTCAGGCTCCACCTCTCGTGCCGGTCGTACCGCAGTGGCGCGAGGGATGGGCGTCGCTACAGGGACGGGATCCTCTGGTGGCGGTTCCGGGACAGGTTCTGCCACCGGATCTGCCGGTATCGGCTGCGGCGGACGCACGGGAATTGCCCGCCTTACGGGTACCCCATTGTCGGTCCGAAAAGGCTTCAGTACCCCCTGCGCGTGTGCAGAGACGGGAGCCGCACCAGCGGCTACGATTGCCACTCCGAGTCCAATCCAGTTATGGCGCTTCATTCGACCTTCCCGGTTGCGAATGCCACGTTCCAGATCTTCGCGGCCTGACAGATATCGAGCACTTTCATGATATCCTCATATTGAGTGCGATAGTCGCCGCGGAGCACAATCGCATAGTCGGGAAAAAGGTTGGCGAGTTCCGTCAGGCGATCCTGAAGTTCCTTCGCGCTGACTTCCTTGCGATTCAGGACCACCGTGCCGTCGGCCTTCACGTTGAGCACGATCTGGTTGACGACCGGGTTGGCCTCCTGCGCGTTCTGCGCACTCGGCACCTTCACATCCAGCTCCATCTCCTTCCGGGCAAAACTCCAGGTCACGATAAAGAAACAGAGCAGCACGAGGAGGATATCCACCATCGGCGCAATCTGAAAGCCCATCACGTGGGGCTCTGCACGCTTTCGGAATCGCATGTTAGAAAGGGGGTTGAGAGTTGACGGTTGAGAGTTGAGAGCCGGGGAATGGCAGATCGGGAGTTTTCCGTGCGATCGGCACCATTATCTTACTACTCAAAACTCGTCATCCAGCGTCACGCGTGACGACTGCTCACGCTTTTTCCCGAAGTTCATCGCAAGCAGCCCCAGGATGTGCGCGGATCCGATCTCCATGTCGGAGATCAGGGAATGCACTTTATTGCGGAAGAGGGAATAGAAACCCATCGCGACGATACCGAGGATCAGGCCCGAGGCGGTGGCGACCAGCGCTTCGGAGACGCCGCTCGCGAGGAGGACATCCCGGGACTGGGTCATATTGCCGCTGCCGATCACGCCAAAGGAGCGGATGATACCGACCACCGTTCCGAGCAGGCCGATCATCGGGGCGAGTACGCCGATATCCGCGAGGTAGGTGATCCGGTGCTGCAGGGAGGCCGCCTGTGCGCTGCCTTCGGTTTCCGCGATTTCACGAACTGTCTCAAAGGAGGCACCGGGGTTCTTGGTGGCAAAATCGAGCGTGCGCTGCACGATCCGGGCGATCGCCTCGCTGTGGCGGTTGGAGACCGCGAGCAGGCCGAGGTAATCCTTTTTCTTCAGCAGCACGTCGGCCGTGTTCATGTAGTGCGGCGTAAGGATCGCTCCGCGGCGCAGGGTAAAGAGGAAGACCAGCACGAGCATCACTGTCATCACGCTCAGAAAACCGAGCGGAATCATCGCCCAGCCACCGCTCTTCACCAACTCCCACAGATTCATCGGGGTCATCTCGCTCTCCTCTCCTGCTCCTGCACCCGCACGGGGTGTCGATTTGATTGTAAAGGTATCGTCCTGCGAGGCGGCGTCCGCGCGTGCTCCGCGATCATTGAGACCGGTGCCTGAGTTATCACGAGGGCTGCCGGGCGTAGCTTGGGCGAGAAGGAGCGGCGGATTCGCGGGAATGCTGGCGTAATCCTGACCAGAAACGGTCGAGGCCATCAGGATCAGCGCCAGAAAAGGAGCGGAGAATTTCATGCGATGCGAGCGGAACGGGTAGTGTATGCTCCAGAGGGAGGGATGCAACCCCGGCATCCACCCTACAGGAGGTCGGTATCTTACGTCAGTTAAAGAGTGAGGAGTGCCAAGTGAAAGTGCCGGGTGAGCTTTGCGTACCCATTAGCCGCATCAAATAGCGGTTTTGTTCACTCTTTCCTGAAGAAAGTCTTCGGCGGGGATGGGACGAAGGGGACGAATGTGACTCATTGCTCCTATCGGTCACATGCGTCCCACTTGTCTCCGGTGTGGAGCGGTTCGGTGCCGGTTGCCAGCGGGAAATTGCCGCATTTTGCTGTAAATCGTCGCGGGAAGGCATTGACGCGCTTTGATTCGATGCCCCGGGAACGGAACGTGTGTGGGTGCATTTGACTCGCCGCTTCCCCGGCGGAACATTCTATTTCCCCGTTTTATGGTTGATGACGCCAGCAGTGTTCACGTTCCCCGCGAAAAGCCCGATCTAAAGGTTAAGCTTCGCGACGTGCCGCACAAACCCGGGGTCTATCTGATGCGCGACCGGTTTCGCCGGGTGATCTATGTCGGCAAAGCGCGCGATCTCCGGCGGCGTGTTTCCAACTACTTCATGCCGTCGAAGAAAATGACGGCCGACCCGAAAACCCGGGCGCTCATCGATTCCATCTGGGATTTCGAGTGG
>CBINJX010000055.1:0-12077 GCA_966251085.1 uncultured Verrucomicrobiales bacterium | reverse complement strand
CAAGATCGCGAAGCGGACGCCGCCCTGGGTACCTATACAAGAAGATCATGTTCCCTGAAGGGGAACCGGAGCGGCGCGATTCCGCTCAGACTTTTTCAAAGAAAGATTCCCTATTTGCCATTCCACGGCGCTCAACCCTCAACTCGCCCCAATGAGTACCACTCGCGAGTCTTATGAACTGCTAAAGCAGCGCGGCGGCGTCATCGACCTTTCCGCCCGCACCAAACTCCAGTTCACCGGTCCCGACCGCGTCCGCTACATCAACGGCCAGGTCACCAACAATGTCACCCGCCTCAAAACGGGCGAATCCCTCCCCGCCTGCGTCACCACCGCCAAGGGAAAACTCAGCGCCGATGTGATCATCTCCGCCGGGCTCGATTCCCTCCTCGTCGATGCCGACCCGGAACTCCGCGAAACCCTGCACGCCCGGCTGGAGCGCTACATCATCGCGGACGATGTCACCCAGGAAGACGTCACCGACGATTTCGCCCTTTTCCACCTCCTCGGCGGCGAAGCTCCCGATCCCGCCACCCTCCCCGGCTCCGCCCGCGTGCTGCAGACACGCCGCTTCGGAGAAGATGGCATCGACATCCTCGTCCCGAGTGCCGACGCCGAAACCGTCCGCGCTCAACTCACCGCCACTCGCCCCCTGCTCGACGAAGAACTCGTCGAAATCCTCCGGATCGAACGCGGCATCCCCCGCTGGGGCCATGAGCTGAAGGAAGACACCCTCCCGCCGGAAGCCCATCTCGAGAGCACCCATATCGACTACCACAAAGGCTGCTACATCGGGCAGGAAGTCATCTCCCGCCTCCGCAGCGTCGGCCATGTGAACCGGCAACTGCTCGGCTTCACCTCCACCGGCGGAGAACCGCTCGCCGCCGGAATGCGCCTTTTTGCCCCGGCCGATCCCACGAAGCAGATCGGAGTCCTCACCTCTGCCGCATGGAGTTTTGCGGTGGAAAAGCCCGTCGCCCTCGGATATCTCAGGCGAGGCTCGCCCACCGACGATCTCCTCGCGCTCCCGGCCGATGCCGAGGCGCCAGCAATCCACGTCACCGCCCGCGAACTGCCCTTTACCTCATGAATCGCCCCGCCCTGCTGCTCGCCACGCTGCTTGCCTTTGTCCCCGCGCTTCTCCGGGCCGACGAAGTCGCCCTGATGCAGATCCGCTTCGGCAAAGAGAAAGTCCTGCGCCCCGTCGCCCTCGAATTCTACGAAGGAGACGCCCCCGCGCACGTGAAGAACTTCAAGGAACTCGCCCGCGACAAGTTCTACAAAGGCATGGCCTTCCACCGCGCCATTCCGAACATGCTCGTCCAGGTCGGCGATCCCAAGAGCAAGAGCAAAGACCGCGCGGAAGTCGGCACCGGAGGTCCCGGCTACACCCTCCCCGCCGAGATCCGCCGCAAACACACCCGCGGCGCAGTCGCCGCCGCCCGCCTCCCCGACAAGATCAACCCGTCGCGGATGAGCAACGGCAGCCAATTCTACGTCGCCCTCACCCCCCTCCCCGAACTCGACGGCCAATACACCCTCTTCGGCAACGTCCTCTACGGAATGGAGACCCTCGAAGCCATCAGCAACAAGCCGGTGGACAGCAACGACTACCCCACCGAGCGGATCACCATCCAATCCATCCAGATCATTCCCCGCGAGCAACTTCCGCCCGCCCCAGCCCCCGCCCCCACCGGAGGCGCGACCGATGCCAAGCCGAAGAAGAAATCCTGGTGGAAAATTTTCGGATAAGCACTTGCACACCCGGACGAGCACCCGTATAAGTGCCGTCCCCTCTCAAAAAGGGCAGATACCGAAGTGGCCAAACGGGGCGGACTGTAAATCCGCTGTCTCTGACTTCACAGGTTCGAATCCTGTTCTGCCCACTCTCCTCTTGAGTCCTTGAGGGAATGCTTTCGCTAGCGGCCTTACTGCTACGAAGCAGCACCCCGCAGCTGCATACGAGGGTTCGATTCCCTTCACCCGCTCCAACTCTTTAGCATCAACGACTTACAAAGGCTCCCGGACGGGAGCCTTTTGTTTTGCAAACAGAAGTGCAAACAAGCTCAACGCGTACCGTAGGATTCCAGAGCAATCCATCTGGCCATTCGCTTGGAGGAACCACGACTTTGCCCAGAGCTTCTTTGCGATCAAATGCCCTAGTTTCTTTAGGGCAACTTATGCGCGACTACTCGCCATCGCGGTTTCGATGCTCTTCGTTGCCCTCCACACTTGACATCGGAGTGGTTCCCGGAGCTCCAGACGTAGACCACTTTCTACCTGCACAGGCTCCTGCAGATGTTTACGCTTCAAACGCTTCTCCACGAATTGGACCCGGCGATCACATTCTTCGGAGGCGAAATTCCTAGCTCTAGGGTAAATCAGAGACACTTTCTGTAGTCCGGTACAGCTTCGAATCCCGACAGCCGCCAAGATCCTTAAGAAAGCTTGGGGCATGGGTCTTGGTGAGTCCGCTTTTCTCCTGCCATAGACTATCCCCTTCCGTTTAGATCAGAACCGCGTGCCGAGGACACCTCCTCACTGGCTCCTACTCAATATCGGTTCTCTAGACGACGGTACGCCATCAGACCGGAGCGTTGGCTCCGGAACATGTATGTGTCTCAGAAAGAGAGACGCTCCACTCCAAATAGTAGGAGTTGTGCTCTGGTGTTCCGGCACTTACGAAGGCAGATATTGAAGTACGAAATACGTACTAGCTGCCGGAAACAACATCTGAAGAATCGAGGTACTTCTTTCCGGCAGGCCCAAGTTGCTCCAGCATGAAACGAAATCGCCATCCACGTTGCTCCTGCTTGAACGCCGAAGCGATTTTCTCGGCGAGTTCTTCGTCACCCCACGGAGCTCGTCGATACCAAGAAATTACCAAAACGGCATTTCGTCGGGAGATTTGATGACGTCCTCCTCGTTGTTGCCATTGATCGAGCAACCAGACATCGCAATCTCCCCAGAAATCTGTCGGAACTTCCTCACGACGATGAAGCCCTTGGCGTGCAATAGCCCATGCAGCCATATTCGCGAATTCCGGTGTGGCACTATTTTTTCTCCAATGCTCAAAGATTGCGCGTAGAACGTCTAGCGATGTTGGCTCCTTCCACGGGTGAATGTTCCCGAGCCATGCCATCGCCCAGCATGCCATCAGAACTGCTGGCAGGTCGTCGGAAAGAATCATATCGCTCAGCCGGTCCCTACATTCTTCTGCATAGGGGAAGTCGACACGCCGTGCCTCTCGATCCGGCCTGTGAATTTCGAACGCAAGCCGCATAATAGAACAGGCGGCACGGATTCGCTCCTCACGTGCCTCGGATCCCATCATTTCGACCCGCTGACGTACAAAGTTCGACTGCCCCAATTCCTGTAATTTCTCCTTCATTGGGAGTCGCGAAACCTGACTGAAGGCCGCTGCATAATACGACCAGTCGACACCTGCATCGAGGTATGATCTCTCGACTATTTCCCGTAAGGTGTTGCCAAATTTCCCGCGAGTGAGCGGAATCAACCAATCCGGATGCTTGGGGCCGTTCCAGCCTTTATCGCTTGCCACGATTGTTAAAGCTGAGCGTAGCGTTGTAGTAGTTACCGTGACTTCGTCGTTCAAACACTTGAGGAGGAGAGGTTTTACCCTTCCAAGAGCGCGGCTTGCTTTTGTTGGAGCCGAGTGGAGAGCAAGCGCAGCATTACTCAATGTTTGGATTATTATATCTGCCTTTCGCCCGGCCAAAACCGCAGCAAGAGGAATCACCTCCTGCCATCCTTCATCATCGAAGTGCGGCGCCAGCACGTCAACTAGACGCGCATCGTTATTTCGCCCTGGGTACTGCTCCTCGACGAACCCTCGCGCGGCAAGATACTCCTGAAACGTAAGATGGCGGAACTCGAAGACACGCTGGAGCCGATCGTCAATCTTTTGGTAGCCCGTTTGCATCAGTAGGCTACTGCGATATTCAATGCGTTCGATGAACTCGTCCGGTGAAGCCTGCGCGAACTGTAGTTCAGCTTCCATCTCGTCTGCAGCGGCCGTTAATACTTCGATCAATGCGCTGTAGCTGATTACCTGTATTCCACGTTGCATCATCCTTGCGAGAGTTTCGCGTTCGTTTAGAGGCGCGTATCCCTCAACGTTCCATGTGCGGACGAGAACCCGCACTGCCTCTTGGTAGAGTTCCGCGCGGGTAGGCGGAATCTCACCATTGGAGCGTTTGACAACGAGTAGAGTGGTAAGAAGCAGAGGATTCTCAACAAGGGTGCGGATGTGCCGATTACTCCATATGTTCCTGGCAAGCGCGGCAGCCTCCCTACGCACCTTTTCTGTGTCCGCAATGACTTCGGCATGCCAGCTTACGCAGAGACGCTCGACATCAGGCGCCTGTAACGGCGCCAAGGTTGCCGTCAGGCATGTGCTGGCAATCACACCAGCAACATCACGGAATCCGGCAATCCGTGACGTTACCACAAGAGCCAACTGCGGAAACATTCCGATGAATGTACGAACGTTTTGAGCGAATGCGCGACGCGCTCCCTCCTCAGAAATCTCGTCTAATCCATCGACAAGGAGTAGCGCTCGCCCAGAACGAAGCGCCTCGCTGACAGCCGCGCGGAAACAGGCACTCTGGCCTTCATCCATATTTGCAAACGCGCAAATGCCGTGCAAAAGCTCAAGGATCGGTCGGTGAGCGCGGTCACGCAAATCGCGGCAGCGAAGATACAGCGGCAACCAATCACGATCGGGCAGGAAATCCTGGATTTCTGCTTTTCTCTCAGGGAATGAGTATGCTGTTGCCAACCGTTTCAAAAGCGTGCTTTTCCCCCCACCTGGACTTGCGAGGAGCGCAATGTGAGACACCTTCGTAAGCAGTTCGCCAAGAGGCTCCACAATTGATGTTGCTCCTTCGGGAGTGTCTTCCGGCTCTTCTTCGCCTAGCGATTCAGACTCATCCTGTACCTGCCCTCCTTCTTTTTTCTCCGATTTGATCTCGTACTCAACATTGAGCGGAGTAAACAGCCGCTCCAACCGGAGCTTTGTTGCACTCAGATCATTATCGGCGGGAAGTCCGTCCAGTTGAATATAGCCGCACTCCTCTCCAAGCCACCTTCGATAATGCGCTAGTGATTCATCCCTCTTTGCAGCGATATCCGGTGCAGGTGCACTAGGTGGCAGGTATCTAAGGTTCTGCAGCGAAACAAGCTGCGTCGGGTATGTGCGCAAAAGCTCCTCAGCGATTGCCGACCCGAGCGGCGTTCCATCCGCATGGATCAAGGCATAATGCGTTTGCTGCTTATTGCGGGTAAAAAAGATCACCCACACGTATCCGTGCGGTGTACCAAGCAGTTCAGCCGTATCAAACTGCGCACCATTGAGCCCCGATGCTTGCACGCACTCACCGGCACGCGCGGCAGCCTCCGCAAGCGGCACTACAACGCGGCTCTTCTGGAGTTCGGCAATAATCTTCCGTGAGTCGAAAAGAATGATGGCCTCTTCACCGCTTTCTTTCTCCTGCTCAATAGCGGTACTTGTAAAGCCGCCAAGGGAAACGAAGTAGCCACTGATGGGAACAGGGCTGTGTTTGCGGCGCTCTCTGGTAAGAACACCGAGGAATTTGTTCAATTCCGCTCCCCCCATTGAGTCCTGATGAGCTTTGCATTCAGCCACAACCCGGCGCGGCTCAAATCGGTGAACGCCTTGTATATCAAGCTCTCTCCCAGAGACAGGCACATCGAGTTCGAGATTGTCGTATCCGAGGCTGAAAAACAGGTCCTTAGCTAAGCGCGTAAACATGTCACCGCGCTGATTAGTCGTTTCCCCTAGTAAACGGATCGTACTCAAAATCTCCATTGAGTGCGGCATATCGTAACTCATAGCGACAGGCGAACATTCATTTGCATCATTGCCAATTAGTGAAGCGAAACGAAATGGGTCCCGCAGCTCACGCCCGGGAGAGCGCCCTCACCGCCGGTCCCTGAGGGAGGGGGAGGGCTCTGGAAGGACCCGCAAACGGAATTCTCCCGTCGCCGGGAGAATTTGTCCTCCGGCTCGCGGGGCGTTGCGCCTTGGTATCACTCCAAGCCAACTCTCCTGAGGTCCTGCCCCCGTCCTCTTCGGGCTTCGTTTGGGTATGTCAAAGGGGTCAGTGCTAGGATTCAAACTCCCCCGGAGCAAGTTGCTATCAACCTGATCTTCGAATCCACCTCCCGTCGAACAGCAGGCAGCTTGACTGCACTAGGGTTTGGCACCGGCGAATTCATCCGATAGACGTCCCCCTCCAAACCCATGAGCAACGAACGAATCCCGTGCATCGCAGACGGCTGCAAGAACACAATCCTGCCAGCATCAAAGGGGTCAGTTCTTGGATTCTACAATAACCGCTCTACCCTCCAATCCTCTTCCGGGGAGCTGGATTGACGATCAGGGACTCCATTGTCGCGTACCTGGAAGCTGGCAAACCGAACCGAAACCACGCCCTTCAGGCTCTCGCATGGGTGCGGGACGACAAGGTCGCAGAGGTGATTCAGAATTGGGAGGATCACCCGCCGCAATGGACCGAGGAACTCTTCGTCGGACTGCCCGTGTATGCGCACACTGCCGGATGGGAGCCCTCGAACGGTAAACGACGGGAGCTGATCTTTACCGATTGCTGGGTAGTAGCGCCCGCCAAATCGGGACAATCCCCCGCCCCATCCGTTCACCTCATGCGGGAAACTGCGCAGCAGTGTCCATGGTGCAAACACCCGCTGACTCACCTCATCGAGATCGATCTCCGGGACGAGCGGTTTGCTTTTCTCGGGTTCCCGGGACCGGTGCTGCCGATCCTGACCTGCGAGACCTGCACCTGTTATGCGCCGTTCCTCTACGCATACATCTCACCTGAAGGAGTCGCTCAGTAGGCTCCCGAGAACACACCTCCGGAGCGGATGCCCGAACCGGATGACGAGTGGGAGCCCAGCCCATGGCGGAATGTTCCCGTGACCCTCACGCCAAGGCGAGCCATCCATGCCGCCGACTGGCTCATGGAGCCGCAGGCCACCCAGATCGGCGGGCATCCCACCTGGGTTCAGGACTCCCTCTATCCGAGTTGCCCGCACTGCTCACAGACGATGATGTTCATCGGGCAAGTGGACCAGGCGCAGTTCCCCATGCACGAGGGGATCTACTACGCGTTCCTTTGTGCCGCATGCCGGATCTCGGCGACGGGTTATCAGCAGACGTGAGGCTCACATTCCGTTGGCACGTCCCTGGTTCGGAGCTCGGGACACCGTCCGGCCGGAGATCGCTCCCCGCAGACGGCGGCCCGGCGCTGATTGAGCAATGGCTCAAGAACAAGGATACCGTCCTCTTCCTCGGCGTTTGGGAACGGCTCAACAATCCCCAATTTAAAACCCTCGAATTCGAGGGAATTAAAAACGAGGCGGGTCGGAACAGCTTCTATCTCTCCGCGAAGAAGTGGGCGGACACCACCGTCAAAGGGGTCAGTTCTTGGATTCGACATCAGACGCTCAGCTCTCTCCTCCTATCCTCTTCCGGGGAGCTCGATCGGC
Organism: uncultured Verrucomicrobiales bacterium; assembly: GCA_966251085.1. Taxonomy (GTDB): domain Bacteria; phylum Verrucomicrobiota; class Verrucomicrobiia; order Chthoniobacterales; family Chthoniobacteraceae; genus CBINJX01. The sequence continues at coordinate 4,529 of CBINJX010000055.1, read as the reverse complement.
GATCAGGGATTCCATTGTTGCATATCTGGAAGCCGGCAAACCGAACCGAAACCACGCGCTTCAGGCTCTCGTATGGGTGGGAGACAGCAAGGTCGCAGAGGTGATTCAGAAGTGGGAGGCTCACCCGCCGCAATGGACGGAGGAAGTATTCGTTGGACCGGCCGTGTATGCGCACACTGCCGGATGGGAGCCCTCCAACGGTAAACGACGGGAGCTGATCTTCACCGATTGCTGGGCAGCAGCGCCCGCCGAGCCGGGACAATCCCCCGCCCCATCGGTTCACCTCATGCGGGAAGCTTCGCAGCAGTGTCCATGTGCAAACACCCGCTGCCCCACCCCATCGAGATCGATCTCCGGAATGAGCGGTTTGCCTTCTGAAAGTGCCAGGTGCCAGGTGAAAGTGCCAAGTGATCCGCAGGCGAGTCCACCCTCTAGTTACTGATTACGGCCTCCACGCGTCCACGCAGACTTACGAGCGGAGTTTCCGGACTTGAGGGGATTTTCTCCAACCAGCATCTGGCTGATGCGTCAATTTTACGCCGACCTTTCGACACCGGAATTTCTTGAACAAGCTGTTCAAGAATTGAGACGGATGCCGGGGCGGGCATTTCTTGAACAAGCTGTTCCAGAAAGTGCCGGCAGGCTGGATGCGCCGACGCTGAAACAGCCTGCTCCTGAAGTTCTCGCGCAAGCGGTGAGAGATTTTGTTTCGCTGGTTCCATGGGGCCATCACGTGGAACTGATGAAGAAAATCAAAGAGCCTGCTGCCCGCTTTTACTACCTCCGCGCCACGGCCCAATGCGGCTGGAGCCGGAGCGTGCTGCTGAACCAGATCAAGTCCGGAGCCTACGAGCGGGCCGTGATTGAGAAGAAGACGCACAACTTCTCCGTGGCACTGCCGGAGCATTTCGCGGAGCAGGCGGAGGAGATGCTCAAGAGCCGCTACAACCTGGAATTCCTCGGTATCGCCCGGCCGATGAAGGAGCGGGAGTTGGAGGACCGGTTGGTTTCGCGGCTCCAGCAGTTCATTTTGTCAGTCAAAGGGGTCAGTTCTTGGATTCTACATTAACCGCTCTATCCTCCCATCATCTCCCCGGGAGCAGGATCGGCGATCAGGGATTCCATTGTCGCGTACCTGGAATCCGGCAAACCGAACCGAAATCACGCGCTTCAGGCTCTTGTCTGGGTGGAAGACAACAAGGTCGCAGAGGTGATCCAGAAGTGGGAGGACCACCCGCCGCAATGGACGGAGGAACTCTTCGTGAGAGCGGCCGCATATGCTCACACTGCTAAATGGGAGCCTTCGAGCGGTAAAAGACGACCACCGGCTAAACTCCGGCTATCTCTTCGGGATGCAAGGCAGCGACTCTCGGTGATCATTTCCTATCACGTTCACCACATCTACCCTCCTGAGTTTGACTTAGTGCTCAAGAACTCCCATCTCTTGATCCAGACTCACCATGGGACAAGTACTTTGGATAATGGATGCGGATGCCGCGCCCGACACTCTCGCTGACGACCTCTGGGCATTGAGCCACTTCAGCACTCAACTGGATCGCATTTGCCGAGATCGAGGACTCAAGAAACTCAGCGAGTTCCACGATCTTTCTGCCGAAGCCGCGGAATTCGATGTGGAGATCGATCGTGTGACTTGTCCCCCTTCCGAGCTGCTCGCCACGTTATCTCCGCTGCTCGAAGCAGTTAAGGAGGGTGAGGGCAAGTTTCAGAAAGGGGGACAAGATCGCCGAGCGGATGTCGAAGCGGAGCTGGAAAATGCCATCCGTATCGCTCGGGAACTTCAGGAGGCAAACCGGCAGGTGCGGGTAACTGTCGTGTCGTAGCTCATCCATTTTCAGAGACGCTCGAACATCGCGGGAGGGAGTCACTCCTCGGAAGAAGATGCTGCCGCCGTGGATGGCCTCGCGGGCAGCGCGCGAGTTGAAAGGAACACCTGATTGGAATCCCGCCAGCGCTCTCACGGCTTACTACACCTCATCGATATCACGATGAGAGGCGAGAATACACGAGACTGCGGCCAATGCTCAACTCCTCGCGGAGTACTGGCGGAATGTGTCATCCTCGACCGTACGACACCGCCATTTAGCGCTCCCCGCTTTGGCAAGTTGGAGATGGCCGGGAGGTGCGCAGCCTGAGTGCGGATTTTAAACCGATCTTCCACCGCCCTCCACCTCTGCCCGCGCCGGGAATTGGAGGCGGCACGTCCCTCGCATTACTCGGGACAGAGCCGCCTCTACACAGGATTACTCAGCCGGAGATCGCTTCCTGCCCCGCTCACCACACCTATCGGCGCACGTATCCAGCATACGATTTTACGGGGATGAGCCTTCCGACTTTTCAGAGAGGCTTCCCGAGGCGCTCAAAAGCCAAACCGATTCTTTTGTCGAAAGGGCTCAGGGGCAGGTTGTGGATTCACAAACTGCCCCGGATTCACGATCTTTCCTTGCATGACAGGGAGGCTGCACTGACGCGGATGCCCATCAGCTCCATGTGCTCACGCACGCGTGCCGGGTCGAAACGGTCACGCGAAAAAAGGCGTGTGCTAGCGACGCAACTTGGAGCTACGCAGGGTGCGGCGTTTCTGGCGCTTGGTGTCACGCTTCACGGGCATAGCCGCCGCCGCTGCCGCTGCTACGGGCACGCTCTGCTCCTCCTCCATTATCCGGTAAAATCGGCTGGGCACATCGGGGATACTCGTGTCTGTCCACTCGCTTACCGCTCCCACCGAAAAAGGGAGCGCCCATTCCACCAAATCCGGGCTGATCTGGATCCTGTAACTTCGACCCGGGATCGCATTCCAGCGGAGGCGGAATTCGCCGCCTTCCCTTGCGAATGATAACACGCGGAGCAGAGAGATTTCCTGCAGGCTTCGGGCGAATGCTTTCCCAATCTCCTGCTGGCCTCCGGGGCCGAAGTGCAGGTTGTCCGAATTCATCGAAAATTCGGGACCATCGGTGTCGATCATGTAAGCGCCAGGCACGGTATTCGCCACGCTCGCCTGCTGCTGGCGCAGCGTTAGGTAGTCCTGGTAGTTTGGATCCGTCGGATTCGAATAAACGGTCTGCCGGCTGGAGATACGGGTGAAGAAGAACGGCAGATTCGCCTCAAAGGTCGAGCGGACGTCGGTGATAAAGCGCGTGAGATTCGCCCCGTAGGCGGACGATGGCCCGCTGCCTGAATCGATATCCGATTCACCCTGTACCCACACCATTCCGGCCAGCCGGATCTCCGCATCCGGATACTCCGCGGCGAGTCGTGCGAGACCGTTCTTCACTACGGTCTGGAAGGTGACGTAATGCGTACCATCGTTGGTGATTGTACTGTCGCCGCCGGCCTTCCAGTCGTTCACCAGAGTCGAGCCGCCTTTTGCGTACTTGATGATCGCCAGCTTGTGCCCGGGGCGCTGCTCCACGGCAGGGGCGAGATTGGAACCGAGCGTGATCTCCGGACCGAAACCGCCGACAGGCATCTGGGTCGCGCCGGGGCGCAGTGTGGTGAGCTTCCCCAGAGTTCCGTCGCTATTCGTAGCCGCCCCGAAGGTGTGATAGTAGAAAGCGACATTCTCCTGCGGCTGCTGCAGGGCAGAGGGAAGGCCGCTGCCGGCAGCGCGACCATCCGCATTCGACTGGCCAGCCTGCAGGACGACGTGGAGCAAGGTGGTCGGCGGAGGTGGAGGCGGGGGCGCACCGGTGAAGACGCTGAGCGTGGGTTTGCCGGACGCGGCTTCCCGGGAATTGAAAGCGTCCCCGGAATTGTCGGAAGGATCCGTCTCCGCGACCAGGAAGGTGACGACTTTATCCGCATCGGCTTCGATGAAATCGAACACCGGACCGGTGGTGACATCGAACCCGACGACGGTGCCGGAGGACGCGGAGGAAAAGGTGGCGAGGGGCGTGCCGTTTCCGCGGAAGTCGCTGAAGTTCAGGTACGAGGCGGCGCTCGCGCCGAGTCCGGTGAAGGCCTGATTTACTCCCGGTGAAGTCTGCCAGGTGAGTTGAGTCTCCGACCAGTTCTCGCCGTTGATGAGCCCGTACACGTGGAACTCGTTCCCTGTGTTGCCGGCATTGGGCGTAAGCTCGAACCGCAAACGGCTGATCGGCTCCGTGATCCCGGAAAGATCAAATCGCACCAGGAAGACACGAACTCCGTTCGCATTGTTCGCGACGATGCTCGTGGCCGTTCCGAAGTTCGTGGTGTTCTGGTTGGCGCGAACGTAGGTGTCAGCAACGGGAAGGAGTGTCTGTTCCTGCCCGTTTGCACGGCTTCCGACGACGAGGCATGCGAGAGCCAGGCCAGCCAGGCGAAGGGAATGGAGGGTCATACGGCAGATGCAGGTTAGGCGCGTTGTCCGGCCCTTCTTTGAAAGTGAATAGTTGAGAGTATCGAGTTGAGAGCCGCGTACTGGCAGATCGGCGCGGGTGATGGTGGTGAAGCTAGAGCTGTTTACTAACTTCTGAGCTCGACTTTGGCCATTTTTACATCCGCCGATCTGGCCTTCTATCCCGAAGGGA
>CBINJX010000054.1:0-12108 GCA_966251085.1 uncultured Verrucomicrobiales bacterium | reverse complement strand
TTGTTTGCGAACGCGCATTGGGAAAAAGAAGTGGCGCTACGCGCGTATGTTTTGCCATCGCGCTCGGAGATCGCGATCCACCAGGCGACCGTCTCGCACCGACCTCAACGGACTACCTCGAAGTGTATGACCCACACGGGCATTTGACACAGCGCATCGGCGGATAGTGACTGTAAGAAGCCTTGCGGATGATGACATCCGGCGAGGCCGGCGCGCCCGCCCTACTATCCACCGATAGCTCGATCAGGCAACCTCGCGTACTGGCAGGTATACCGTCGCCATCGCTGCCCACCTCACCCCTGCCGTGGGGCCATAATGTCGAAGTGCATCATCCGGTAGCGGTGGAAATAGACGGCGTACATTCCATGCGTCACGGCTGCGAAGATCAGGGTCAGCACAGCGGCTGCAGTCACCTTGCCGAGGAGGAGGGTGAAGATAGCGCTCAGGCCGCTCGCCGCTAACAGGAGCAGAGCCACGACGACCAGTGCCTTGAACCAGAAGGCTGTCCCTCTCTCGTCTGTGGTCGAGGAGAATTGGGTTATCATCCCGACCGGGATTATGGACCACAGGATCGCCACTCCCACGAGCGCCAGGCCAACGCTTTCCTGAGGAGTAATATACAGTCGGGCATAGGTATAAATCACGGCGACGATCCACGGACTCGCGAGCAGTAGCCGGCGGCGATTGATCCGGAGAATGATGCGGCGGGTTTCTCCGATCCCCACCGGCAGCATTGAAAGAAAAGCGACGGTTCGATTCCCTACGCTCCCCGTCTCGAGCCCGCGCCAGATTCCGGTAAAGATTGGGGTCATGTGCAAGATGCCCACCGCCGCAGTGATCCAGTAAATCCATCCGGCACCGGTTCGCGTCAGCAGTTGCCAATCCATCGCGGAGATCGCGTGAAACAGGCCAATCAGCACAAGCAGGATCACGGCACCGCGACGGTATCTGCGGCTCCATGAGGGCGGCTCGCCGAGGAGAAAGTCTGCCACTGCCAACTCGCGCCGTGTGAAACCGTACAGGATCAAGCCCTTCAGCATTCCACCACTTTCCGCAATCGCTGGCTGGAGCGCATTCCGGATCGCTTCAACCGTTTCCTCTCCCGTTTTTGCATCGGTGGAGACGGACGCGCCCGGCCTGTCGAGCGGTTCCTCGCCGATCGCTCCCGCTTGCATCTCGTCCTCTGGATCAGCAATTCCGAGATCCCCTTCGAAGAAAACGAAGCTCTCCCGCAGCTTCCGCTCCGCTACCATTGCATAGCCAATCACTGCAGCGGCAAGTAGAGCGCCCAAGAGCGGCGGCTGTGATGAAATCCCAAGTCCCCACTCTGCAATTCCACAGACCCACCCTCCCGGAGTGCAGTACCGGAGCACGGGGTACACACTTTCGGCCGTTTCAACCAACACGGCTCGCCATGAGTCTCCTATGAAGAACACGAGAATAACAAAGCCGGTTGATAGAAGGATGCCATAGACACCGAATCGCGCTGTCCGCCAGTGCCGGAATAGAATCACCGAGAACGCAACGCTGGTAGTCCAGACCAGTGCTCCGCATACGATTGCCCAGACGAAGCCCATCCAGCCGAGATGGAGAGTCCAGGCAAGAAGAGAGAACGCTCCTGCCGCGGTGACAAAGGTCGTGATTGAACCACGAAGGAACTGTCGGCGACAGTACGCATAGACAAACTCCCTGGAGGCCGGCTGCGTGTAGAAGGGAGTCAGTCCGGCCTTTTCGATGAGGAAGGTCTGCAGTTCCCTCGCGTAATGCATGGTGGAGCCAAGGGTCCACACAGCAAGACCGAAGAAAACCACGACCGGTTTTCCGCTGAGCACAAACATTCCGAGAATGATCAGCGGAAAGAAGAAGGCGAATAGCTCATCCTGCCGGGGCATCCGCCGCGCCCGGGGGACGTCACGCCATACCAGCGGATCGCGCTTTAGTTCATCGCGAACTCGCCTCCGGAGACGACGTGCGAATGCAGGATCAAACGGCTTCATGGTTTTGCCTGAAGTTGAGGGTAGAGAGTATCGAGTTGAGAGCCACGCACCGGCAGATCGGAACGAGTAGAAGAACCGGGACCTAACTGATTACTGATTACTGCCTCACTGATTACTGTCCCCGCCTCTATCGCGCACCTCATACTGTTGAAGGCTCGTCCCGCAGCATCGCGAAAACCTCCTCGAAATCCCGTCCCCGGGTGAGACTGCCTAGCGGACCACTCGCATGGAGCCGTCCTTTGTGGAGAAGAATGACTTCATCGGAGAACTGTTCGGCGACCGAGAGGATTTGTGTAGTATAGAGAGCCGTTCCTCCACGGGAGGTAAAAGCGCGCACCATGTCGCGAAACTCACGAAGTCCCAGTGCATCCATTCCCGATGCCATCGGCTCATCAAACAGGAACAACTCGGGTTCCGCGGCGAAGACCGCGATCAGCGCCGCCTTGTAAACCTGTCCACGGGAGAGCGTGCCGAGATGGGATGTGGCCAACGGCAGCATGTCGAAGCGTTTGAGCAGATCGAACACGCGATCCTCGGCGCTCTCGTCATCCTTGCCATAAAGGCGCAGCGTCATCGCGCAGTGCTCGATAACGGTCATGGCGGGAAAGAAAGGTGGAAAATCCGGAAGAAAAGCAAACCGCTGCCGTACATCCACCCGGTCGCGATGAAATGGTTCACCATCAAAAAGAATGCGTCCTTCCGTAGGAGCGATCAGCCCAGCCAGGCAATGAAGGAGCGTGCTCTTTCCCGCTCCGTTGAGGCCGAGCACCACAGCGATCCTGCCAGGCTCGAGCTCGAGGGTCACATCCTCGAGCGCGGCATCGTACCCATAGCGTTTCGTCAGACCTTCTACGCGAACTTTCATCGACCGCGCAGGCTATGGGGAATAGGGAGAGAGTCGATGTTTTCTCCAATCGCCTGCGTTCAGCGGCTTCGAAATCCCTGAAAACATCACGGCGTTGGTCCACCCGCGGGGAGAACCCTGAGCGAAGACTTTATAGGATGAGTTCTCCGATCACGGCTGCGCCCAAGTCTCCGGCTCAGGCGGAGTTTGTCACTCTGATTGCTTCTGCCGCTGCAATCGGGGGATTCCTCTTCGGCTTCGATACCGCAGTGATCAACGGAGCGGTGCTGGCGCTGCAAAGAACATTTGCGGTGGGGGATTGGATGATTGGTCTCGCGGTTTCCCTTGCGCTCCTCGGCTCAGCAGCTGGTGCTTTTGCCGCGGGTCCCATTGCCGATCACATCGGGCGGACTCGCACGATGCTGATCTCCTCGGTGATGTTTTTTGTGAGTGCGATCGGGTCCGGAGTACCGTTTGGAATCTGGGATTTCATCGCCTGGAGAGTGCTCGGTGGAGTGGCGGTTGGCGCGGCGAGCGTAGTGGCGCCTGCTTACATCGCGGAGGTTGCGCCTGCACAGCTCCGGGGGCGATTGGGATCGCTGCAGCAGCTGGCCATTGTGGTGGGAATCTTCATTGCGCTGCTTACCAACTACGCATTTGTCGTGGCGGCAGGCTCGGCCGAAGCACCGTTCTGGTTCGGGATCGAGGCGTGGCGCTGGATGTTCTGGGCGGAAGCGCTTCCTGCCCTCGTCTATGGCATCGGAGCCCTGCTGGTGCCGGAATCACCTCGGTATCTCGTAGCCAATATGCGCAACGCTGAAGCCGAGCAGGTGCTTTCGAGGATCATCGGAGCGACTGCCGCTCAACTGAAGGTGAAGGAGATCCAGGCCACGGTGCACACCGAGGTAAAACCAAGGCTCCGCGACATAAAGGGATCATCCTTCGGTCTACTGCCGATCGTCTGGATCGGGATTGCGCTATCCGTGTTTCAGCAGTTCATCGGCATCAATGTGATCTTCTATTACGGAAGCACTCTCTGGCGTGCGGTCGGATTTACGGAAAGCAACGCACTCTGGGTCACCGTCATCACGAGCCTCACCAATATCGTCACCACGATCGTAGCGATCCTTTTCGTGGATCGCATCGGCCGCAAGCCATTGCTGCTCATCGGCTCCATCGGCATGACCATCGCCCTGGCTACGATGGCGTTTTTCTTCGGCACGGCTCCACGTGATGCAAGCGGAACGCCGCTACTGACGGGCACCCCGGCACTGCTCGCCCTCATTGCCGCAAACCTCTACGTCTTCTGCTTCGGTTTCTCATGGGGGCCAATGGTCTGGGTGCTACTCGGAGAGATGTTCAACAACCAGATCCGTGGCGCGGCACTCGCCATTGCCGCGTCCGCCCAATGGATCTCGAATTTCATCGTCTCCACCACGTTTCCACCCATGGCGAGCACTCTCGGACTCGGGATTTCCTACGGGATCTACGCGACATTCGCTCTTCTCTCGTTCTTCTTCGTCTCTGCCTTTATCCGTGAGACGAAGGGGAAAGAGCTGGAGGAGATGTAGTGTTCGCGGGAGTGGGTAGTTGAGAGCAGCCAACGAGCGGGGTGCGTGAAGGCTGGGAGAAAGTAATCAGTGAGGCAGTAATCAGATGGGACTCCGCTACTTCTACCTCTTCGATCTGCCGGTGCGCGGCGGGTCGGAAGGTTTGAGCGGTCGAGGACGACCGCCCTCCGGAGCGACGCGAGAACCCTACCAAGCCCGCTTTCAGGCCGCTGTTCCAGCGGTCGCCTTCATCATCCGAGCCCCCCGTTCCGCTACGTAACTGCGCGCCTTTTCGACCGTGGCTTTTGTCATCTCCGCATCGCGGTGCAGCTGAAGCAAACGTGCGCCGATCTGCTCACCCGTCGCTTCATCGATTTCAAACAGCCACTCTCCCAAGCCTACATCCCTCCACATTTGACCTTTGCGAGTATCGGTGGGCTGGCGGAGATGAATGGCGGGTGTGCCGTTTGCGATTGCGATAATCGGCGAATGCATCTCGCAGCTGACCACCGCCGCCGTCTGCGCGTAGGTGCTGGCAGCTTCATCGGTGAGCCAGTAGCCGGGACGGACGACCACCTCCGGCTTCACATCCTCCGGGAGCGGATCGAAGAGCAGCGGGCGCAGCAACTCGACCTGATACGTCATTTCGGGGCAAAGCAGCGCCTTCTTACCAGTGCCACGCACCCAGGCCACAATCGCCTCGCGGAGCTTTGCATGATCCACCTCGCGGAATTTTTCGTTCACCGCTTCCTTCCTCGCGATCTCCTCGGGCGGATATTTCCGGCCTTCCTTCCAATATGGCGTCCAGCGGAGCCTCGGCACGAAGCAGGCAAACTCCCGAGGACGCAGTCCATGATGGGAAAGGAATGCCTCGGCTTTGCCGTCATTCCGCAGATCGATGACAAAAGTCGCATCCGGACCGAACTCCATGATCGGGCCCGTGATGCCGGTGGCCTTCAGCGCTTCCAGTGAAAGCGTGTCGCGGCAGAAAACAAACCGGGCATTTGCGAGAAGCTCCCGGTGTTTCTTGAGTTCGCCATCATTGAGCGTCACCCCACCAAAACCGTAAGGCTTGCCCGTCTTGTGCCATCGGTCCATCTCGCGCCATCCGACCAGCCCCGGTCCCGATCCGTGCAGGCAGAAGTCACACTCCTTCATCGCCGCTTCTTTTTCCTCGGCCGACAGCGCCACCTTCAGCTTCGGAAAGCGCGCCTTCAGCATACTCACCACATCATCGGAAATCTTGTTGGGCCAGAGGATCACCTCTGCCTCAGGAAGATGCTTCTCCAGCAAAGCAAGCATTCCCGGCGTGTGGGCAATGTCACCGATGTTAACGGTTTGCCAGGAGGAGCGGAGCAGGATCTTCCGCGGGGCGGCTGCCGCGAGAGCAGAAGGAAATTGGAATGCGGCAAGAGCGAATGCTCCAGCGCCAAGAGTACCAAGGAAGGAACGGCGAGTCTGCGTCATACGGGGAGAACGTTCGGGAGATCGTCCTCCACCAACGCGGAACAGAATGCCCGCTCAAGAAAAAACAGTTCTCCTTTGTACGATCTCCATGACTCAAAGGACCAATCCGGCTGGCGCATGAACCTCTGCGCCAGCCCACCTCTCACCATCAATGATGATGCCCGCCCGCACCATGCGCATGGCCATGCTGCAGTTCCTCAGCGGTAGCATCGCGAACGTCGCGTACGGTCACATCAAAATTCAACGTCTCTCCGGCGAGCGGATGATTTCCGTCGACCACCACAGTGTCATTGCCGACCGACACCACGGTGACGAGCTGCGTTCCCTGTGGTCCACGAGCCTGAAATTGCATACCGGGCTGCACATCGGGAGCCCCGGCAAAAGCCGCACGCGGGATCTCGCCCATTCTGCGTTCGTCACGCACGCCATACCCTTCTTCCGGAGGAATGCTGACCTGAACGGAATCACCGGTGGTCTTGCCTTCCAGAGCCTTCTCCAGTCCCGGGACGAGGTTTCCATTCCCGTGAAGATAGGCGAGCGGCGCTCCACCCTCTGAGCTGTCGATCACTTCGCTCTGCGCATCCTTGAGGGTGTAGTCGATGCTGACGACCTTATCTTTTTCGATTTTCATATGTGTAGTGGCTTGTCTGACGTTTAGCAGCCTGCTGTCCCGCAGAACGATGGTCACGGCATTTCGCTGCTCACCGCCCATTTCCTGAGAAACGATTGCGAATCCGCCAGAGGAGGTATCGGGCAAACCACAATCAGCCCGGATGACGTACGCGCCTCGAATCATCCGCAGAACAACGGAGAACTTGCCATGCTGGAAATCGCCATCGCAGCCATCATCATTTCAATTGTCGCAGGCGCCCTCGGTTATACCGGGATCGCCAAAGGAGCCGCGAAAGTGGCGAAGATCATTTTCATCATCTTCCTCGTGATCGGCCTGATTTTGCTGCTGCTCGTGGTGCTTGGGATTCGGCTGTTTGGGTATTGACCACCCCGCGATGCGCGGCGCGTGGAGGAGGGAGCAGTAATCAGTACTCAGAATTCAGTACGCAGGACAAATCCCAGCACATCCAGACCAGATGTTTCGCAGTCAGCCTCTTTGCTTCACACATCTGCCAACACTGGATCAAACTACGTTTGCTGAGACCACCTCAGCGTGCGTTTGCGAACTCAGACGCACACCAACCCTGAACAAACGAACAACAGTCTATGAAAAAACTGACACTGATCACCGCAATGAGCCTCGCTCTGGCAGCCACACCTGCGGTCCTCGCGCAAGGCGACGCGAAGAAGGACACGCACGCCGCTCATGGAGAAGCTGCTAGTGCAGTGACCAATGCAATCGCGGTTCTACAGCCCACCAAGGACAGCAAAGTCAAGGGTACCGTCCGCTTCACGAAGACTGGCGAAGGGATCAAAGTGGAAGGCGAAGTCACAGGCCTGACGCCCGGCAAGCATGGCTTCCATGTGCATCAGTACGGCGACACCACCGCCCCTGATGGCACCTCCGCCGGCGGACACTTCAATCCGACAGGCGAACCGCACGGCGGACCTGACCAGGAGAAGCGTCACGCAGGCGACTTCGGCAACATCGAAGCCGACCAGTCCGGCACGGCCAAGTTCAGCTTCGTGGACAAGCGCATTACCTTTGACGGAGAGAAGTCGATCCTCGGCCGCGGCCTCGTGGTGCATGCCAAAGCCGACGACCTGAAGTCCCAGCCGACCGGCGACGCGGGCGGCCGCGTAGCGGTTGCTGTCATCGGTGTCGCCAAAGGCAGCGACGCGAAGTAAGCGCGAAACGCTCGACGCTTAGTTTTTGATCTCCACGTTCCCTGGTGGCCATGTGCTGCCTGGGAACGTTTTTTACATGCCCCTTCCGTGGAGCCGAGCGGCATAGAGTGAGTGAGCCGTTTTGCTACGAAAACCCTTCAACCTACTTCCATCCTTCCAGCGGATTTCCCCTCTCTGCCAGAGGGATCGCCACCCGCGCACCTCCCTGACCATGGGATGCAAACACCGCTGAGATCATCTCCACGGTTACTCGACCATCCTCCGCACTGCATAATGGTGCACGGTTTTCCTGGATCGCCGCGATGAGATCTCGTGCGGCGAGGATGTGATTTGCCACCTGCGTCTTTAGTCCCTGAATCGGCTCCGGTTTTCCGATTCCGGCACTCGAGATCGGAATCCAGGGACGCGGCTCGGCTGTTGCCAGATGGGGATTGCCAGGAACGAGGTGTGCCAGCGGCTCAGTATCGATGCGCAGATCGATTACGCCCTTGGTCCCGATCAACTGCAGGCCAAAGTTCGCCGCGGTCACGCCCGCTTCGCGGATGGAGTCGAAGTAAGCGGGAACCCCCGATTCCATGTCGAACCGGGCATGCAGGCGATCACCTACAATCGGCCCTACACCTTCCGCTCCCTGCTGGACATCCGAAGGTGTCGCGGGCCGGCCTCCCACAAAAATCTCGGCGGAACAGGCCAGCGGACGCCCGGCGAGTTGAGGCATCAGGTTGAACTCGTGACAGCCGAGCACCCAGAGATCCAGACCGCCCCCTCGCTTGTCCTCTTTTCCGCGTCCACGAAGCTCGAGGAGCTTGCCAATCACTCCATCGGCTACCGCCTTCTTCACGACCTCCAGTGCCGGGTGATACCGATTGCGATGAGCGAGCGCGAGCTTCACTCCAGCGCGGTTGCAGGCTGAGACGATTTCATCCGCCTCAGCCGGGGTCCGGCAAAACGGCTTCTCCATGTAGATCCCGCGCACTCCTGCCTCGACGGCAGCCAGCGTCATATCCCGGTGCTGATCGATATGTCGCGGACTGATCGCGACGATCTCGGGCCGCAGTTCGGTGAGCATCTCGCGGTAGCTCGAAAAACCGCGTACCTCACCCACCTTCCGCCGCACCTTCTCCAGTCCCTTCGGCTCCGGATCCGCCACTCCCACGATTTCCGTCTCCGGCAGCGCCAGCCAGAGCGTATCCAGCCCGTGTCCGTAATCCCCTCGTCCGGTGTGCCCGATCACGCCCACGCGCCACTTTTTCTCCTGCGCCCATCCACAGGACAAAGCACCTAACGAAGCGGCGCCGAAAACAGTGCGGGCAAGGAACTGACGGCGAGTCAGTCCGAACCCGGTTGAGAGTTTGGGGTTGAGAGTTGAGTGCCGTGAAAGGGCGGATCGGGAACTTTTTCCGAACTCACCCGCTGGGCGACTGGTTTCTGGGGACATGCCGCCATAGAGCAATGCCTCGGGAGTAATGACAAGATCCACGAGCCGACGGCGCGACCGCCCGACCGTCAGGAGGGCGCGCAATATGACAGACGAGCACTGAGCACTGAGCACTCCCTCCACTCCTCACCGCCGGAAAAACGCCGAAGCCTTCGAGCCCGTTCCCTGCACTTCCTTGATCGGCGAGGTGCGGCTGGCGAAGGCGTGTTTTCCGGCTTCGGGTTGGAACTCCTCCGTGAAGAGTTTCACCAGCCATCCCAGAACACCTCCCCAGACCAGATGCACGCCGATCAGCAGCAGATTGCGCCGAGCAGGACGCTCGGTGGCGGATTGCAAAATCCCCACGGCAGGCAAAAACCCGAGGTAACTCCCCGCCCATACCAGCAGACCAAAGAGCGCACCCTTCAGCACCGCCGCGGCTCGTACTTTTCCGGTCAGGAAGGCATAGATCAGCCCCATTGCCGAGCCGTAGCCGAAGTGGGCCACCATGGTGACTGCGGCTTCCACGGATTCGTCCACGTCTTTCCGATCTGCGATTGCCTGAGTCATCTTTTCGACCACGCCTCGCGGCGGCAAAGGATCACGCTCCCGGCGCGGCAGGCGCCGATGCCAGAGGATCATCGCCACTGTCATGGGACCAGTCGCAACAGCACCGGCAATCAGGCCGGCAACTGCCTTGACCAAACGCGATTCTGAACGGGAGGAAAGCGGCATACGAAAGTGAGGCTAGAGCAGGAACACAGACACGAGGCATGCAGTCGGAGCATCCACTCGATCACGAGTCCCTCCCCTTGGCACTTCGGCCTTTGTGGGACGGACAGCCGTATCGCCACTGCCGCTCAGCATGCGAATGCCTCTGCTCAGGAGAATCACCATTTTCGCAAATCAAGGGACCGCAATGCGAGTTGCAGGCGTTTCATCGGGAGATATGGCTGATGCGAACAACCGTAATCGCAGAGTAGTAGTGATCACCGGCGCCTCCGCCGGAGTCGGCCGCGCAGCCGCACAAGCCTTTGCCCGGGAGGGCGCCCGCATCGGGCTGATTGCCCGGAGCCGGGATGGGCTGGAAGGCGCTAAACGCGAAGTGGAGGAACTCGGAGGTGAAGCGTTGGTGCTTCCGCTCGACGTCGCTGATGCGAGTGCGGTGGAAGCCGCAGCCGCAGCTGTGGAGGAGCAGTTCGGACCGATCGATGTCTGGGTGAACAATGCGATGGCCTCAGTATTCTCACCGATCAAGGAGACCACGCCGGAGGAGTTCAAGCGTGTCACCGAAGTCACCTACCTCGGTTATGTGTATGGCACCCTCGCTGCGCTCAAGCGCATGCTGCCGCGGGACCGGGGAGTCATCGTCCAGGTCGGCTCCGCACTCGCCTATCGAGGTATTCCGCTGCAGGCGCCTTATTGTGCGGCAAAGCATGCAATCGAGGGTTTCTGTGATTCCCTCCGCTGCGAGCTGCTGCACGACAACAGCAATGTAAAGGTCACCATGCTCCAGATGCCGGCGCTGAACACACCGCAGTTTGGCTGGGTGAAAAGTCGCCTGCCGAGAAAGGCGCAGCCCGTGCCGCCAATCTTTCAACCGGAAGTCGCCGCGGACGCGATCCTGTACGCCTCCCATCATCCACGCCGGGAGTTTCTCGTCGGCTGGCCTTCCATGAAGGCGGTGATCGGAAACAAAATCGCCCCGGGTTTCGCCGACTGGTATCTGTCGAGGAACGGCTACGACTCGCAGCAGCACGATGGCCCGGAGGATCCGGCTCGGCCGAACAATCTTTGGGAACCCGTGGATGGAAAACATAGCACTCACGGGAGTTTCGATACCCGTGCACGGGATTGGAGCCCGGGCTGGTTCTTAACGAAGCACTGCCGATCGGTTTCCGCTGCGGTGATCGCACTGGGAGCGCTTTGCATCGGCTGGTGTGTGGCTCACGAGGAGAAACCGCGCCGCCTCTCCTGGTATGGCAGATGATGCCATTCCACCGGGGTGGGATTACAATCCCGCCACATGGTCGCAGCGCCTGCCGATCATAGGACTCGCATTGGTCGGATTCTTCATTGCCACCTACCTTGCGCTCTATCAGTACCGGGTATTCCCGACTGTTTGGGAACCGTTCTTCGGTGATGGAAGCAAGGTGATTCTCAACTCCAAAACCTCGAAGATCCTGCCGATCTCTGATGCGGCACTCGGAGCCCTCGGCTATCTCGCCGATGCGCTCGCCGGAGTCATTGGCGGCGTGCGCCGGTGGCGTACGATGCCTTGGATGGTGATCTTGTTTGGCCTTGCCGTAGGGCCGCTGGGTGGAATCAGCATACTCCTGGTGATCCTCCAGCCGGTGCTTTACAGCAACTGGTGCACACTCTGTCTCAGCACTGCAGCGATCTCCGTCCTGATGATCGGCCCGGCAATGGATGAAGTACTCGCGAGCCTGCAGTATCTGCAGCGCGTGAAGCACGCCGGCGGCTCCGTCTGGCGGGCCTTCTGGGGGCGTGGGGAAAAAGTTGAGGGTTGAGGGTTGAGAGCCACGCACCGGCGGATCAGCACGATACACCCAGCCGCACCAGAACAGATTACTTAACAACTAAAACTTCAAACTTCCCCCACATCCACCCGTCAGCCGCACTCGTTTCCGGAACCGCCGTCCCAACCCATGAACTCCCACTACATCGTCACAGCGCTCGGGATCTGGTTGATGGCTGCGCCTTCTCTTCTCGGATACGAAAACCCAGCGCGCACGAATGACTGGATCATCGGTCCACTGCTGGCGAGTTTTGCCACTATCGCCTGGTGGCAGGCTACACGAAGTCTGCGCTGGATAAATGTTGTTCTCGCGGGATGGCTGCTGCTTGCGCCTTGGATTCTCGGGTACGGCCTCACCAAACAAGGAATCAATAGCATGCTGATCGGCCTGCTCGCTGGTGTGCTGTCGCTGATGAAAGGGAAGACGGACAAAAAGTACGGCGGCGGGTGGACATCGCTCTTCTTGTCCAATCCCGAACACGAACGGGCCGCGC
>CBINJX010000053.1:0-12167 GCA_966251085.1 uncultured Verrucomicrobiales bacterium | reverse complement strand
GAGGATCTGGATCAATCGGTCCGGATTTCTGGCGATATTCAGCGTCACCTCGCCTGGCTGGAGGAGGATATCGCCTTGGGCTTCGATGAAATCTACTTACACAATGTGGGGACCAATCAGGAGGAGTTTATTGAAGCTGCGGGCAGTCACCTCTTGCCTGCACTCCGCAAGGTCACTGGATGATTTCATGACTGCCGTCCTTCGGATTGATGACGTATCCAATCAAATTCCAGGAAAGAGAGAAGGTTCGGTAAACGGTATGGGAGGCTCTCTATGCGGCTGAAGACGAGGCCTCCGACTCCGGCTTTTTAGCAGAATCTATTGCGGAGGAATCCTCCGAATGCTTCCCGATCCGCGATTTCGCGGCACTCAATTCTCAACCCTCAAATCTCAACGGCTTTTTCCAGAATGAACTACCACGTGCTCGCAACCGACTACGACGGGACTCTTGCCACACACGGCATTGTGTTTCCTGAAACTGTCGCTGCCCTCAAACGCGTAAAAGCCAGCGGGCACAAGCTCATCATGGTCACAGGACGGGAATTGCCTGAATTAATCGAAATTTTCCCGGAACTCGACCTGTTCGATTTGGCCGTAGTCGAAAACGGAGCGCTTCTGTACTGGCCAGGGGAGGAAAAGGAGCAGTTGCTGGCACCGGCACCTCCGCCTGAATTTGCGGAGAAACTCCGGGATCAAGGGGTCGCTCCACTTTCCGTAGGACGTGCGATTGTCGCGACTTTTGAACCTCATGAGGTGGTCGTGCTGGAGACGATCAAGAAGATGGGCTTGGAACTACAGGTAATATTCAACAAGGGCGCTGTGATGGTCCTGCCTGCAGGAGTGAATAAGGCGACTGGACTTCATGCGGCGCTTCAGGAACTCGGATTTCAGGAAGAACACGTGATCGGCTTCGGTGATGCGGAGAACGACCATGCCTTTCTGGATATCTGTGGCTGCTCCGTGGCGGTAGCCAACGCATTGCCTTCCTTGAAGAAGCACGTTGATATCGTTACCGAGCAAAGCCACGGAGCCGGGGTGGCAGAGGTGATAGACCGTTGGTTAGCCACGGGCCTGCGGGATATTGAGCCCATGCTTTCGCGAAAGCCATGAGGGTGCTGATGATCGATGTTGGAGGCACCAACATCAAACTACGCTGTAGCGGTGAGGAGGAGGAGAGGAAGTTCCCTTCAGGCTGTGAAATGAGTGCGGAACAGATGGCTGCTCAGGCAAAGGAACTTGCCCGTGATTGGAAGTATGAAAGGGTGTCGATCGGTTTTCCGGGACTTGTTGCCAATAACAAACCAATCCGGGAGCCCCTCAATCTCGGTTGCGGCTGGGGCGGTTTCGATTATGAAGCTGCGTTTGGAAAGCCCGTCCGGATTATTCACGATACGTCCCTGCAAGCCTTGGCGGCCTATGAGGGAGGTCGTCTGTTGTTTCTTACTTTCGGCACCAGTATCGGCTGCGCGATCATCGTGGATGGTCGGGTGATTCCAATAGAGGTTGGGTTGCTGCGTCTTTCCAAAAAACACACTTTCCTGGATCGACTGTCAGATGAGGGCTTGGAGCGCGATGGAGAAGAGGCGTGGATTGAGCATGCCAAGGAAGCGATCGGAATTTTGCAGGATGTCTTTTGGCCGACGGATACCGTCCTCAGCGGTGGCAATGCGAAGCGATTCAAAGACCTTCCTCCCAAATGCCGGCGCCGCAGCAACAAAGACGCGCTGCTAGGCGCCGAACGTCTCTGGCCAGGGGCGGATTTGCATGCCGAGCCGCGTGGCTCGTCTTGGGAGATCGTTTGAGAGTTAAGGGGGGCTTGGAGTTCATTGCGCTCGTCCCGCAGGCGCGGAACCACCGCACTCCATTTGCGCCCGTGGAGCCGCGCGAAAACCGCCGATCTGTTACATTACAGCCAGAGGTGTACTGGTCATTTTTGGAGCGTTTCGAGGAGTTCCTTCACTAAGAAGAAGAGCGCGGAAGGAGTCGTTCCTTCCGCGCTCTATCTGTAGACACCACACCGAAAAGCTCAGGTCTTACGTCAGGCGACGCCAGGCGCGTTTGGCAGCACGTTCTGCATCGGCAAGAGCTTGAGCGCGATCCCACATCTCCAGCTTCTCCGCCAACCATGCGACGCCCACTAGCAGGAATACAGCTTTGATGATTCGCCGTGTGGTCGGATGGATCTGCAACCACGTGTAGAAACTGGTGCGACGCGAGATATCTGAAAAGTCGCCTTCGATCCGCTGGTCGCCGGTCTCGGGCGCAAAAACAGCAGATGGTGCATCTGCAGCCTTCGGCTCCCGAGTCCGCTGCTGAGAGAAGCCCATTCGGACCAGATACGTATCAAGGAAGCGCGGCATCAGGCGCTTCATGATAGTAAACATTTTTGCCCCACCGCCAATGTACAGTTCGCGAACCCGGTTTTCCGCCGCAAACAGCACGGCGTCCGCTACATGCTCTGGCCGATAGATCGGGCGCGGAGGCCGAGGTTTCACACCGATCTTCGTTTTTGCGTTGTCGAAGAATGGCGTATTTACACCGGTGGGCATGACGCAGGTTACACTCACGTCGGAGTTCGCATGCGCAAGTTCGAGACGCAAGGCATCAAACATTCCATTGATTCCATGCTTCGACGCGGCATAGGCGCTGTGAAAAGGCATCGCCACCATCCCTTCCACAGACGAGATAAAGATGAGCGCCCCACGCCCTTTCGCCCGAAGATGCTTCAGCGCCACCATCGCCCCATACGCCTGGCCGAGAAGATTGACTTCGATCGTCCGGCGGAACTCCTCGGGTGACAGATCGCTGAAGGGAGCATAGACAGCCGTTCCAGCGACATTCACCCAAGTATCGAATCCGCCAAAATGTTCCCGGGTCTGCTCGGCGATTCGTTCGATATCCTCGTAGTTTGCGACATCCGCTCGGATAGCGAGTGCCTGTCCTCCCGAGCTTTCGATTTCGCGCACCAATGAGTCGAGAGCCTCCTGGTCTCGTCCTGCGACGACTACGCGGGCTCCACGTTTTGCAGCAGCGAGCGCTGTAGCGCGTCCGATGCCACTCGATGCTCCTGCCAGTACGATCGTCTGATGCTGTACAGGTTTGAGATTCTTCCTACGTTTTTCTGTCCGCTTGCCCGGCTGTCTATGCGATGTGCCGATCAACGGAAGATCTTGGAGAAGAGACATAAGTATTGATTTTTAAAATTCCGCGCCTCTCGCGCTGTTCCTCAGAATTCGTTAGCCATCACTAGTTTATCCGTCGCTCCGGACAGTTCCCTTAACCGTGCCGCCTCACACCAGCCTCGGGTTCCCCGCTCGGGAGAGGCTTGGGCACGGAGATGGCCTTGTATAGCAGAGAGCCGAACAGGCCGAACATGAAGTGAACCAGAAATGCACGAAACTCGGGACTCTGCATCACCACGCCAAATGCGCTGAACGCGAGGTAATTCAGGGCGTAGAGCACGAGTGAGATGCCGACTCCAATTGGCACTGCGAGCACCGTTTTGAACCGGTAGATCACAGCGGCGATAATGAACATATAAAGAATCGAGAGACCGAAATGGCCCAAGACGAGGAGGGGAAAAGACGTCGGAACATCTCGTCCCATGATTACGTTCATGGTGCCTGCGGTGCTCCAGGGAGAGCCTCCACTCATGACGAAGAAAAGGAGGCCGGTGGCGATGCCAGCCTTCAATACTGCGGGGATATTGATATGTTGCCGCGAGCGCCACTCTTGATGCTGGGTCGTTTCCATCGTGAATTGTTACGGAGAGAGGGAAAACGCCGGTTGTATCGGCATGGCGGCACCCGCGGAGCCATGTAGCAAACCGCTTTTACCCGGAGGTATGTAACCGGAACTTCCTTTTACCGGAGTGCCGCAAGGAGGTCATCCAGTCCGACACTCACGATCTTTGAGGCCTTATCGCTCATGGCATACGGAAGAATGATCTGCCTGCCGTGCCGCAGAGCTCCGCAGGTATAGACCACGTTTGGAACATACCCTTCGCGTTCATTCTCCTCCGGTTCGAGGAGGGGCCGCGGGAGACGGCCGAGGATCTTGCGCGGGTTGTTGAGGTCGAGCAGCATCGCGCCGATGCAATAACGCCGCATGGGACCAACCCCGTGAGTGATCAGTAGCCATCCGGCCTCTGTTTCAATCGGGGAACCACAGTTTCCGATCTTCGCGTATTCCCACGGCTGATGCGGTGTGGCCAGCTTCTCCGCTTCATCCCAGAAATGTGGGTGCTCAGAGAACATGATGAACATGTTCTCATCGTCCTGGCGCGAGATCATCACGTACTGGCCGTTGACCTTTCGAGGAAAGAGAGCCATGCCCTTATTCTGAACCGCCCGCCCGTTCAGGGTCAGTACGTGGAAGGTTTCGAAGTTCTGCGTTTCGATCAGTTGAGGGAGAATGACCCTGCCGTTGTACGCGGTGTAAGTGGCGTAGTAGGTGGCGATGCCGTCGTCATCCTCAAAGCGAACGAAGCGCGCATCCTCGATCCCGTTGCTTTCATTCGCTGTGACCGGGAATATGATACGCTCGGCAATGGCGAGGTTTGGGTTGAACTGGATCTGGTAATTCGATTCCGCAAGCCAGCGAACGCAATCTAGCGTCCGCTGCTGATCGACGGATGGATGTGAAAGATCGTGCCTTTCCGTCTCAACCGCATTTTCGAGGTCGGCCAGAGTGAACACGTCCTTGAGGTGTTCGATGATGTGGTCCGCAAACTCCCCACCGACGCCCATCTCGTTCAGCTTCCGCCGAAGTGCTCCCTTGTAATAGCTGGGATTGGGAAGCAATTCGGGGGTGGTGACAAACCGCGACACGGGATCCAGGGAGATCTCGCAGGCTGCATCGATAATGCCGGTGCGGAATTCGATGGACGAGATATGCCCTTCACCGGTTGCGCGGAGACTCATGATAAACCGCGCTGCGCCTTCCGGCAGCCCGGACTGATCTGGATGAAGGACGATTGACGGATTGAAGAGCGCCGCGGACTCAAGGGCGTATTCACCCGTAAACAGAGATCCGATAAATAGCTGACGAGTGCGGGAGAGCGGTTCGCCGCTCTCCAGTTGAGATTTCACCCGCTCGAAGTGGAGGAGGAGCACTCGCTCGATGTCCGTATGCCGGTCCCCAAATGCACTCAGGACATTGGCAAGTTCCCGCTCCGTTTCTTCTTCCGACAACGACAAAGCCCGCGAGATGATTGCCTTGATTCTGCTGACCTCGCCGGGAATGAACGGCCGGATGAGGACTCTCGAGCTATCCGGCTCGAGTTGCAGGTCGTAACGACGGATCGGGATTTTATCCATGGGCTCAGCGGTTCAGTGATGAAATTCGCGGATGCCGCGTCATGTGTGCGCCGTTGGATATCAATGTTTCCGCATTTGCGGAGCGACTAGATGCTGCGCGAGCCGCATCTCTGCGAGTGCGAGATGGAAGGCGAGGGTGGATTCAGCGCCCTGATTTTCATTGATGCGATCCTGGTGAATTGCGTCTCGGCAGCCGCCGGTAACCGAGTCATAGAGCGGCTGGTTCAGGTGATTGCGTCCCAGAAACCACTCAAAGGCGCGCTGTGCCTCCTTCTGCCAGGAGTCGTCCCGAGTAACGCGCCACGCCTCCAGGGAAGCCGAAACCATGGCGTAAGCCTCGAGAGGCTGCTGATCAAATTCGGCGCGAGGATGGCCGCGCCGATAAAATCCATTGCAGCCAATCGGGCAGAAATATCCCTCGGGAGAGGTCTGGCACTCGGCGAGCCAGCGGAGAGATTTGAGTCCTACCTCCAGCGCCTCCGCATTGGGCATCCAGTAACCGCTCAGGATAAGCGCATGGGAGAGACGCGCATTATCGTACGTGGCGATACTCTCAAACCACGGCCAGTCCTCGCTGCTGATCTCCTTGTGCAGTTGCAGAAGCTTGGATGTAAGCACCTCCCGCGCACGGCTTGCCTCACGGTCGCCGGCAAAACGGCGGAGATATTCGTGAATGGCAAGGAGGGTAAATGCCCATGCGCGTGGTGAGGTGAAGTGCTGTACCACTGCTGGCAGCGCGTGCTCAAAAATCCGGCTGCAGAGTTTGCGATGGCCTTCGTTGCGTGAGCGTCCAAGGGCAGTACCTGCGGCCCAAAGCGCCCGAGCGTGGCTATCCTCGCTGCCCTTCCGCTCGAGCCAGCGGCGGTTGTGCCCCATGAAGTTCCGGAAACGCCCGGTCTCCGGATCGAGAGCATGCCAGAGGAATGCGAGATAGGTGCTCGCGATCGTGTCCATGCTCGGTTCGGCTTCAGGAATATCCAGTTCTTCGAGGAGAACCGTGAGAATGAAAGCTCGGGCGTTATCATCCGTGCAGTAGCCTTCATGAAAGTTCGGCACGTTGAACACCGCGTGCTGGAGCATGCCGGTGCGGTCAGTCATGCGCCGGACGTGATCCAGCTTTACCGGGGGAAGCTGGTACGGGCGCGAGGCAAGGGTCTGACCACCGATCGCTCGGCGTGGGGGCGGTGTGCGTGTCGAGCGTGCCTTCTGGAAGGACTCCATGTACCGCTGCGCCACCATCGGCCACACCATTTCGCGCCCCTGCATATATGCAGCTTTGCGGGTTGCCGTGAGCTTGGAAGGATTATCGAGGTAATCCAGTACCGCATCCGCAATGGCTTCAGCATTGCGGAAAGGAACGAGGGTGCCGCGATTGTTCGCGAGCAGCTCCTCAGCGTGCCAATAGGGGGTCGAGATGACTGCCTTTCCGGCGCCGAACGAATAGGAAAGCGTGCCGGATACAATCTGCGCCGGATTGAGATACGGTGTGATGTAGATATCCGCAGCACCAATGAACTCCTTCAGTTCCTCCAGGGCGACGAAGCGGTTGTAAAAAATGACGTGGTCCTTCACTCCGCGCGCCTCGGCGAGCCGCTCGAGCTGGAGGCGATAAGTTTCGCCTTCCCTTGCGACGAGATTTGGATGAGTCGCGCCAAGGACGATATATACGACGTCCAGATGTTTGTTCAGGATCTTCGGCAGAGCCTCGATGGCATACTCGATTCCTTTTCCGGGAGAGAGAAGGCCAAAGGTCAGGAGGACGGTCTTTCCTTCGACGCCAAACTGATCCTTGTAGAAGTTTGGATCGATGAATGGGATCGCCGGAATGCCGTGGGGGATCAGGTCGATCTTCTCCTCGGGAACGCCGTAGATCTCCTGCAGGAAATCCTTGCCCCGCTGCGCCATCACGATGAACCGCGTCGAGACTTCATTGAGACGGAGCATCACCTCCCTCTGCTCATCATTCGGCTCCTTCAGGATCGTATGGAGTGTAGTGACGATCGGCATCCGCGCATCGCGGAGCAGTGCGAGGAGATGACTGCCTGCCGGACCTCCATAGATGCCAAACTCGTGCTGCACGCACAGCACATCCACATTGTTGATGTTCAGGAAGTCCGCGGCGCGGTGATACGATTCGAGTTCTTTCTCCTGGAACTCAAACCGGACGCGGGGAGGGTATGCGTAACCTTCACGGCGATCATTGACGGCCCCGACGAAGCAATGGGTTCCAGGAAATGCCGCGGCGACCGATTCACAGACATCGCTGGTGAAAGTTGCGATGCCACACTGGCGGGGGAGGTAGTTGCCAACGAAAGCGATGCGCTCGAGCGCTTTGGGCGAGTGGGGTACGAGTGCTGAAGAAGTTTTTCCTTCCATATCGTATCGGACTGCGCCCGAGCTTCGAAAAACGCGGCTATGGTGGATGTGTTTGCCGCGGTATTCTTAATCGTACTCGTAATCGCCTTCTCGGTTTGTCTTCAGCCGAGAGATTAAGATTACGAGTCGGATTAAGAGAGTTCTCTCCAGATAAGCTCTAACTCGCCGTTTTCACCCAGCAGCGGAGCGCTTCGGCGACGCTCCACGCCTGGGCGACACAGCCGCGGGGACTAAACGGCGGCTCCGCATCGAAGATTTCGCTAATAGAGCCTATGCACGCTTGGTTGAGATGCGGCAGCAGTCCCTCGAGAAACTGCCGTGCACCGGCTTTGTCTTCCGGATGCACCTTCAGCCATGCGTCGATGAATGGACCGATCAGCCAGCCCCACACCGTTCCCTGATGGTATGCCGCATCGCGAGCCCGGAGATCGCCGAAGTATCGGGCTTTGTAATCGGGATGAGATGCGGAAAGCGACCGGAGGCCGACCGGTGTGAGGAGACGTTCCTTCACTGTGTTTAGAACGGCATCCCAATGTCGCTCATCCAGCACAGGATGGCGAAGTGCCATCGCAAAGATCTGGTTTGGACGGCAGGCGGTATCGTCTCCATTTTCCCCATCGACGATATCGAGCAGGTGACCGCCCTCTTCCCACCAGAACCGGCGGTTAAAGGAGTCGTAGGCCCGCGTGGCATGGTCACCGATCGATTTTGCGGCCTCCTCGGAATCTTCTTCTCTCAGCCACTGCTCCATCAGGCGCAGCGCATTGTACCAGAGCGCATTGATTTCAACCGCTTTCCCTCGACGTGGAGTTACTACCCAATCGTCCACTTTGGCATCCATCCACGTCAGCTGATATCCTTCAGCGCCTTGTCGTAGCAAGCCATCGTGGATGTCCACACCGATCCCAAACCGGGTGCCACGGAGATGGTAATCGATCACTTCCCTTAACCTGGGAAGAAGCAGGCGCAGCGTTGCTCGGTCTTCCGTCGTTTCCACATAACGATCCAGTGCATGGAAAAACCAGAGCGTTGCATCAGCGGTGTGATAGACACCGTCATTCTGGCCATCCGGGAAGTAGTTTGGAATGAGCCCGTCTTTGATATAGTGGCCAAAGGTCCGCAGCACCCAGCCAGCTTCTGCATGGCGGCCGGTGGTGAGGGTGAGGCCTTCCAGGGAGATCATTGTGTCACGGCCCCAATCGGTGAACCAATGATAGCCGGCAATCACCGAACGGACCTCATCACCGGCTGCACGGGCGCGGGCTGCATCTTCCACGCGACCAGCGGGCGTGATGATGAATTGGTCAGCCGCCAGTACCAGCTCCGCCGCAGGTTGTTCGCGGGCTTTTGGATGGGCGACGGAGATCAGGCGCCGTCGCCGTTCAGCATCAGAGATCAGCGCTTCGTCAGGTTCCAGAGCGAGCACCGTCGGCCAGGCCTCCGTTGATGCCACCAGCGTGGCGATGCGGCGGGGCCGCAGGCTGACGCTGAAGAATCCCGGGCTCCAGAGATGGCCGCGGGATTCGTATCCGCGCTCTGCCTCGAGTTGATACGCGATTTCCCGATGCTCGCCACCCTCATGAGTAAAGCATGCATAGTCGCCATGCATGAAAAACCGGAGAGGCGGATAGGGGTCGCCTGCACAAATCTCGTAGTGCTTGCCCTCGATCATCAGCGTGTAGTGCTCCTCCAGCGGCTCGCCGACACTGTGTTCATGAGGGCGGAAGTGAAGGGATGGACGAAGCTCCAACCGAACCTGCTCGTGCGGAGAATGTAGGGAGTAGTTGATGTGGATCGTATTTTGTCCGTGGATCAGCAGTATCTGCTTTTCCAGCACGACTCCCTCAACCTCGTAACGCCAGACGGGAAGCTGATTCTCCAGTCGAAATTCCGTGATGAAATGCCGCTGAAGGTTCGGCTGGTCCTCCGCTTCGTTCGGTTCCTCACCGCCGATCTGCACGACGCGTCCGCCCGGGAGCTGGAGAAGCTCGGAAAGATGATTGAACATCACAACGCGCCCCAGAGGAGCGGGTAACGCGGCGACGAGCAGTCCGTGATACCGGCGTGTCACGCGGCCCGAGATAGTACCCGAAGCATAACCGCCGAGGCCATTGGTGAGCAGCCATTCGCGACGGAGCAAATCGCGCGACTCCGAACCTCCGTGGACGAGATCAATTCTACGGACCAGCTTGTTCATGTTCATCTATCGAAGTGGGTTCGACGTTAGGTTTCGGAACCATCACGACCGCCGCGCGCCCGGGTATCCGCCAGTTTTCCTCGGTCTCGACCGGTGGCGTTCCCAAGCCTCCATACTTCGGGTCGTCGCTGGTCCACTTGAGATCCCAAACGCAGCCGTCCGGCGGCGCCAGAAGAGGCTCGGGAGCGGGATCCCGGTGCAGGTCGACACCGAAGTTTACAATCAGTAGCCGGTCGTCGCCTCTGCGTTCGCCGAAGTAGCGCAGGACAAATGCGCATTCGGATAGACATGCGCCATCGACGCCCCGGTAGCGCGGTCGTGCAAATACGGGATCGGTCCGCCGAAGTTCGAGAAGATCCTTGTGAAGTTGATAAACGTGCGCGTGCTCTTCCCGTTCTGAAAAGTTGAGTTTGCACCGCAAAAACGTCTCCTCCCGTTCCGGTTCGGAGATGAATTCCTCCACCTTTTCCTTGAGCGCAGCGATGCTGGGAAATTGGCTGATGAACTCCCGGCGTCCCTTGGCGACCAGTTTTGCCAGTTCAGGATTGTGGTCCGCAAAGTAGAGAAACGGAGTGGAAGCCCCGAACTCTTGTCCCTGGAAAAGCATGGGTGTGCCCGGCGCCAGCAGCAGGAGCGCAGTCATCGCCCTGAAAGGGCCGGGGCTGCTGATAGTATGGATCCGCTGGCCCCAGAGAGAATTTGCGATCTGATCGTGATTCTGGATGAAGTTCACGAAACTCTGCGGATGCGCATCAAGGCTCGATTGTCCGCGCCGCTTTCGCTGCCACTTGTAACGTTGTCCCTGGTAGAGATAGCCGTATTTGGCTGCCGAGATGAACTCCTGCGGATCACCGTGATAATCGGTGTAATAGGCTTCGTTCTTTCCGGTCAGTGCGACGATGGCGGAATGATGGAAGTCGTCATTCCACAAGGCGTCCATTCCGTGTCCGCCTTCCTCGATCGGACGAACGAGCCGGATATGTTGCGGTTCGTTCTCGGCCACGAGATAGGTGGAGCGATCACCGCCTGCGGAACGAACCTTCCGCGTGATTGAGGTGACGAGATGCTCGGGCGATTGATCGAAGATCTGTTGCGTCGCGTCGAGCCGGAGCCCGTCGATGTGGAACTCCTTGATCCAATACCCTGCGTTTTCGATGAAAAATTCCCGCACGGGCCCGCTATTCTTTCCGTCGAAGTTCAGCGCTTCGCCCCACTCGTTCTTGTACCGCGAGCTGAAATAGTCGCCTGCGAAGTTGCTAAGATAGTTTCCGTCCGGTCCGAGGTGATTATATACCACATCCAGGATCACGCCGATTCCCACCCGGTGCGCGCGATCGATGAAGGCGCGGAAATCGTCCGGAGTTCCGTAAAGCCGGGTGGGGGCGTAGAGATTCACGCCGTCGTAACCCCACCCGAAGCGTCCGGGGAAATCGGACACAGGCATCACCTCGAGTACGGTGATCCCGAGATTCGCGAGTTCCTCGAGCTGTTCCGCTGCGGCCTTCCACGTGCCCTCCGGTGTGAAAGTTCCGACATGCATCTCATAGAGCACCTGCCCCTCGCGTCGTGAGCCCTTCCATTCCGAGTCCGTCCAATGAAATGTCTCGGGATCGACAATTTGCGAGGGCCCATGCGGACCTTCCGGCTGGAAGCGTGATGCCGGATCCGGAAAATCTCCGTTGTCCAGGCGGATACGGTATCGCGCGCCGGCTCCCAGTTGATCCACATGGCCGGAGAAGTAGCCCGCGGGTTCGGCGTGCAACGGCTCCACCCGCGCGCAGGTTTTCCCTGTCGAGTCGTAGATTACGACGTGTGCCGTCTTCGAATTTGGAGCCCAGATTCGGAAGTGTACGCGTTCCCCGTTGACCTCGGCCCCAATCGGCAACCGTCGTTCAAATGACTTCATACCCTCTACACAGGATGTGCGCGCGTCACCAGTGCTCAGGGCTTGGTTACCGGAACGATTTCGACGGAAGTATTTGTCGTTTCCGTGATCGCCCCTTTGGGCGCCACACTGATTTTGCCTGTCGCGGAGATCGCCTGTCCATCTGCAAGCATCGTGGAGGAACCGTCCGGACGGCGCACGGTGCCGCCGGGGGTGAGAACGGAGCCGTCCGCAAGACGGAGTTCCGATTCAAGCCGGGAGGTCTGCTGTCCACGCACCACGAGTACAGATCCCGCGGACATCACCAGGAGATCGGGGGCAAGGGTCTGAACCTCGACGACCTTGGATTCAGTGGTGGTTGTCGTAGTGGTCGTTGACGAGCCTGCAGCAG
>CBINJX010000052.1:0-12182 GCA_966251085.1 uncultured Verrucomicrobiales bacterium | reverse complement strand
AATGCGCCTTCGGCGGTTGAGAGGAGCCGGGAACTACCGGCTGGAGGAACTTTCTCCACGCCTTCACGCGCCCCGTTCGTTGGTTGCTCAGTAACCAGTAACGGCGCCGCTCATTGCAACGTTCGGATCCGCCGGTGCGCGGCTCTCAACTCGAAACTCTCAACTATTCACTCTCAGAGAAGCCGCTCCTCAGAAGCTGTACGATGTCTGCAGCACAACTTGATAGAAATCGAATGACCTCACATTCGAATCATTCTCGCCTGCCGAGAAGGTAAGCGCCCAATTCCAGCGGTGTGTGATCGGTAGCGACAAACCAGCGGAGGCCTGAAACATGTCATCCCGCCGGCGTCCATCCCGGCCCGGCCGGATAATGCTCCGGTTCTCATATTCCGCATGCTCGTACCCTATCGAGGCGGAAGCAGTCAGCCGGTAACCGATTCGTTGTCGGACTCCCAGAATGACTGCGGTACTCCGGTAATCGGTGTTCTGTGAGGTCGCTGAATTGTAAAGTCGACTCTCCGCGACCAATTCGACCGTTGTTCCCAGCCGCGGTTCCCAGACGAGGCCCAACCCGAAGATGGGGTGCAGGTGCGTGCTCCCCTCCCATTCACTCAACTCCAAACCTGCGGTACCCTCGAAAGTCCAGAAAGCAGAGGGACGGTAGCTTACCCTCACCAGAGCCTGTTCAAACCATTGCTCAGAGCCACCCTCAGCCCTCAACATTCCCACGGCAAATCCCAATCCTACCCGCGTCTTTCGTGTAACCTGATTATTGACGAAGAAAGAAGCCGTTCCGCCAGCGGAACTCGTGGCCCCGCTGAACTGACGAATAGGAGCGACGAGGCCCAGTTCAAAAGTGGTCTTCTTGCTGTACTCGTAGCTCGCAGCGAACTCAGCGGTTGCGAGGATCCGTTCGACTTCAGAACCGACATCGCGGTTCACGTTGGAGAGACCTGCATAGTCGAGAGCAAACCCGAACTTCACCTTTGGCCACTGTGAAAACGAGAATCGGGTATCAAATGCAATGTACTGGTCGAGCCCGTCCCCCGTCCCGCTCGATCCCCCGACCGAGGGCATGATTCCGATGGTATAATCGAGCGTAGCAGCAAGCCGCTCCTGTTGCTGCAGCACAGCTTCGAATCCTGCCTGAAAGAAGCCTCCTGCTTCATCTCCATTACGACTGGAGTGTCCAGCCGCTACACCGACCGAAAGAAACGGACGGAAAAGCACAGGCCCGAGTCGCAGGAGGGGAACCGGTTCCTTCGACCGTGGCAGAAAGGGTGCGGGGAGCGCACCACGAACCCCGCTGAGGTTACTGAGAATCGCATCACTCGTGCTCAGCGCCTGATTGATGGAATTTCGCCAGACAGGGTTCCTCACGGGAACTCCAATGGCATTCAGGCCGCTGGGCATCACTGGGTTTGGCCAAGTCTCCGGCGTTACTCCCTCGATTCTTCCATCCCTTGGCGACGGCGCGGTGATCTCTCTGAGCCCGGGTTCCTCCTCTGGCATGGTCTCCGGAAGAGGATAGATGTCATCGGGATTCAGGATCGGAACTGCTTCTTCGTTCAGTAGCAACTCGAGAAACAACGAATCATCGACCGGAGCAGTTCCTGGATTGTCAGCAGGAGTGCCGGGATCCGCCGGAAGCTCGATCATGGACGGGGCCGGTTCCGTGGCTCCCTCGGACTGAATGATAGGCGCTGGAGCATTTGGTTGGGCTGGAACGGGCTCTTGCGAAACCTGTACCTGTCCGCGAGACGCGTCGCAAACGCCCACCAGGAGCAGAGCTTTTATAACCAAGGATAAACATCGGCGCGCCAAACATCCACGACGACGGGCTGCGGTTCCCAATGACATCACGATAGAATGAGTATTTTCAGCACTGCACTGTTAACCATTGAATGCACGTTGGGACGCTCACCCTTGCCGCTCGCTCGCGGAAGGCTCCCAAATGGAAGCCACCGTCCCACCTTTATTCCGCCTCGGCGACACTGCCACAGGCGCCTCCACGCGCTTGATCTCCCTATCAAAAGAAACGCTCCTGAACGTAGATCACATCATACGGCCTCAGAAAGACCGGCGAGCTAGTTCCCGCGGCAAGAGCCGGGCTGAGGTCGAGCGTATGCGTATACTGCCGACCATTGTTATTCCTCACGAGCAGCACCTTCTTCGTGTTAGCCAGGCCCGAGGTGAATCCGCCCGCCTCCATTACTGCCTCAAGAGCTGTCATAGGCCGGTCTAAAGGAACCTTGGACGGCCTGTTCACCGCGCCTGCCACATAGACCGCTGCAGCGCCACCGTCCAGGATCACCACCACCTCACTGTCCTGCAGTTCCTTCTTGTACATCCGCGATAGATCCGCCTGCAGTGCAGCCACCGTTTTCCCTGCCGCCGTGACCTCTCCCACCATCGGCAGGCTGATCTTCCCATCCGGCCGGATGCGCTGTGCGAGATCGTGCTGCCGCGCGCCGGTGAATGAAATCCTCACCGTATCTCCAGGCATCAACACTCCAGCATTCGCAAAAACGTTGCTATTGGAAATGCCGGCCGTCCTGGGACTCTGGCATCCGATAAACCACAAAGTGGCAAAGAGGAGAAGCAATCGAGTCATTCCGCCTCGGATTCGAGACTGCCACAATAAACGACAGCTAGGGGACGATTCGTTAGACGCGTTGATGGAGGTCATAGCAACAAAGCCGTTTCGCATTCTACAAACGCATCCGTTCGCATAAGCCGCAACGCACGGATTGCGCGTTGCCTTATTACACTAGTTAAAAGCAAATGGTCAATGAATGACTCACGTTGCATTTGTAACAACAACCGAAATTTAGCACTTCTACATCCTCACAGATACAACGCCCCCCTCAGCTCACAGGGGAGGATCAGCGAGCACCCGAAGACAGGTGGAAGCGAACCATTAGAACATACTGTTAATATATACTCGAAAGTAGTAGTTAACCCCATGCTGCATTGAACATCTATCACGCGGACTCCCCACAGATTTGAGCGGATAGAGGTTGAGCGCTTCGTGACAGAAGAGAATGCGGATGCAGCAGCCTCAATCTCGCGGGCCTCGCGCAGAACTCCTGGAGCACCGATAACGATTACGTCGGCTCGGCCGCAGGCAGGAAGCAAAGCCCCAAAGCGGCAGAGCCGTCCCGGCTCTCCTCCTTGCGCAAAAGCGATGGGACGCCGCTGTCACTTTCCCCCTTTCGTGCAAACAGTCTTTCCGAGTTGCTTACAAGCGGCTTTCAGCCGCATGTGTCCACACTGCCGTTCTTATCTTCTCCTAAACGTAATCTCACTTCCTACTTCCGGAGCTACAGGCAAGCGGGAGTAGGAGCAAGAGTAACTGAAGTTACGCGCCGCTGCGACGCGTCAGAGTGGGGTGGACGGTGGAGAACAGAGGGCGTTTTCTCTGCCTGCTGCGGATCGGTAGCGCGCCAGCGCCTGGAGCTTGAGCAGAGGAAAAAGCACCGCGGCCACCCTGGCGGAATGCACTGAGGCGAGGGTGTTTGGATAGCGAAGGTGCTACGCAACTCCACTCAGTCGGACTGCAAGTCCGACCCGCTTTGACGTGCCTTCCTTATTTTCGCATGACGTCCGAAAATAAAATGGCTCCGCGCTGTTTGAGTTGGAAACCTTGGGTGCGTAAACTTTCTGAGGGTTGGCAATGAGCGGTTTTCCACGACAGATGGCAACTTGATGGAGAAGGATTGAAGGAGGCGACCTCGTCTCGGAGCCTCATGGATCTCTCGTGATCCCCCGTGCTTCTCTGGAAACAGCCCGCCGGTTTCCAGAAACCCACCGGCTGTTCCTAGAAACAGAGCCGCTGTTTCTGGAAATGCGGCCGAGGTAAAAAGAAACCCGCTGGCGGTTTATAGAAGGGCAGTGGCGGTTTCTGGAAACAGATTGGCGGTTTATAGAAATAGACCGGCTGTTTCTAGAAACAGAGCGGGTGTAAATGACATACCGCCGGAGTGTTTCCAGAAACCGCCAAGGTATAACTCACTTACCGCCGCCGCCTTTCTATTTATCGCCGGAGGTGAACCGAGAAACCGCCAGAGTGTTTCTAGAAACCGCGGCGCTCGTTCTAGAAACCGCCGGGGTATAACCGATAAACCGCCGGTGCCGTTCTAGAAACCGCCAGAGGTGTACTGGTGATTTTTCGGGGCTCTTCGGGGCATCTACCGAGACACTGTGCCTCGCAAAGATGAAGGAAGAAGGAGAGACTTTCTCGTAAAAAAACCAGCACGGCTCGCGACGTGAAGCCAATCAAGATTGCCGTCCGCCTTTGAACTCCTACCCTGCGCCGGAGCTTGCCCACGCGAAACAGCGCAGAATGAGTACTCTCGGCGGCATTACTCGTGATCTTCGCCGGTCCATCAGAAGCACCTCGCCGCCCCCCCATTCATTTTCACTCCTATGCCCCCGCGGATCTGCCATGGCGCGGCACTCGATTCGGCACTTTCAACTACGCACTTGCCGCAGATTACTCCGGCACCTGCTCGGCAATCGTGCGACCGATCTCGAGAGATGCAGTGGCCGCCGGCGACGGAGCGTTGCAGACGTGAATAGTCCGGGCTCCCGGGAGAATCATAAAATCATCCACCAGGCTGCCGTCGCGACGCAATGCCTGCGCGCGGACACCAGCAGCACTTGGCTCGAGATCTTCCTCCTGCACTTCGGGGATCAACTGCTGCAGGCTGCGCACAAACGCTTGCTTGCTGAAGGATCGATGGATCTCGTCCAGTCCGGCACGAGCATTTCTTGCGGCCAAACGCCAGAATCCTGGGAAGCTCATTGTATCGACTGTATCGCGCAAATCGAAAGCCGTTCGGTGATATCCCTCGCGCTTCAAGCTGAGCACAGCGTTTGGCCCCGCATGCACACTACCATCGACCATCCGGGTGAAGTGGACTCCGAGAAAGGGAAACTGGGGATCCGGCACAGGATAAATCAAGTGCCGCACCAAATGACGACGCTCCGGCTTCAGCTCGTAGTACTCTCCGCGAAACGGGACGATCTTGGCCTCGGGCCTGATCCCAGCCAGCTTTGCCACTCGGTCACTCTGCAGCCCCGCGCAATTCACGATCCATCGTGCCTCAAGTTCGTCCGACGTTGTCTCGACCACGGTGCTGCCTTCGCTCACCCGGAATCCCCGTACCAGCGTCCCCAGGTGCATCTCACCTCCACGCTGCTGAATCAGCTCGGCCAATTTCCGGCAAACCTCCGTATAGTTGATGATCCCGGTGGATGGAATTCGGAGTCCTGCGACGCAACGGACATGTGGCTCGATCTCGTTCACCTCTGCGCTGCTCAAACGCTGAACCTCGAGTTCATTAGCAATACCGCGCTCATACAGATTCTCGAGACGCGGGAGTTCCGATTCCTTTGTCGCAACGATGACCTTTCCGCAGATCTCGTAACGGATGCCATGCGTATTGCAGAACTCGAGCAACTGACGATTGCCCTCGCGGCACAAGGCGGCCTTCAGGCTACCCGGCTTGTAATAAATTCCGGAATGAATGACTCCGCTGTTCCGGCCAGTCTGATGCTGTGCCCAATCGCTCTCTTTCTCCAGAACCGCGAGTCGCGCTCCCCTGCGCTTGTCCATGATCGCGTGTGCAACTGAGAGCCCCACGATTCCTCCGCCAATGACGATGTAGTCAAACTGTGCCATAGGACTATGCTGAATTTATGCGACCACACTCGGATCGATCTGCGGTGTGGGACGCTTGGGTGTTCGGAACTGGAAAGGCAGACGGAATCTACGGAATTGCGAGTTCACCTTCTCCACCCCAACCAGATGAATCAGCGTCCTCAAACAATAGGCCCCGGCCAGCGCCGCCATACATGAGCCGAGTAGTGTTGCCCACGGATCTGCAAGAAGAAGCCGGGCACAGAGGGTGACGCTAGCGGTGATCACAGCCAAGAATGAGAGCCGCGTGTTCTCCGCGGACCAACGGAAACCAGAAACCCTCCGGACAACGGCATAGATCATGAACCAATGAAAGATATAGAGCCCGAGAAACGCCATCCCCGTGCCGGGTAGGCCAAACAGCTGCAGTCCCAGCCACCCTAGCACTGCGTAGAGGGAGTAAGCGGCGAAATCCGTGCAGAACATTAATCCTCCTTTTCCCTTCGCCAGGAGGATGAATCCCATCGGCCACGAATTCACGCGGAGGAGCATGCCGGTCACCTGCCAGCAGAGGATCTCCGCCGCCATATCAAACTTCCTCGAGTAAAAGGCGTGAATGATCCAGGGCGCGAGCGCGAGTGTGGCGAGGATGCCGGGCAGGGCCAGAAGGATTGAGACCTCCGCCTGCTCATTGACAAGTCGATTGCATTGCTGGTTGTCCGAGGCCACGGCTGTCAGTCGCGGATAGAAGTCCTTTCCCATCGCCTGCAGCACAAAGCCGACATAGACCATCGAGAGAGCGGTAGCCGCCTGAAACTGTCCCGCACCATCGACACCCGCCTGCCGAGTAACGAGCGCGCGCAAAAGGAAGAGGACACCGGTCGTCATTAGCCCGGACAAGACAAAGACAAGCCCCAACTGCAGGAGGTTCCGTGCTTCACGCACGCTCTCCCTCAGCGGAATCCGGATTGTTTGCACGCGGACGCGCCGTGCATATAGCCAGGAGGAGATGAGAGTAACGAACGCGGTCAGGATCAGGTATGCGGGGATCCCATCCACTCCCCACACAAATACGATCGGAATGCTGAACACCGTAGCAGCCAACGCACCGAGGATGTTCAGCTTGGCCAGATCGCTGATCCGGCGCATTCCCTGGAGGAGCGCTCCCTGGCCTCCCGCGATCCCACTGAAAACCGGAATGATGGCCAGCCATCCGATTGCGGAGGCATGATCGGCGGAACCAAATGCAGCGCGGCTGATCGCTTCCCGCGCATAAAACAGAACCGCCGCTCCGAGCAGGCCGAACAGCAGGCATACTCGCCGCAGGGTGATCGTCGTCATCGCGATGACACGATCATCACCGGAGCCTACCGCCGCGGCGATTTGCCGTACCCCCGAGTTGCTGATGCCCAGGTCCACCGCTGTCCGGGTCAAGCTCAGCACCGAATCGAAGATTGCCTCCAGTCCGACCCCGACCGGCCCGAGATAGATCGCCAGGACCTTCGTGCGGATCATCCGGACGAGCATTACCACGACCGTGGAGCCCCCCATGATCGAGGTCGATTTCAGCGCTTCGGCGTGGGAAGTCTCAGTCTTCTCCTGGGGCCGATGCTGAACATCTGCCGCGATGCTTTCATCCAGGCCGAGCTTCGCGGCAGGTATGTCCGGTCGCATTTAACGTAAATACCGAGTTGAGAGTTGAGAACCGCGAAACGGCAGATCGGGAGCTTTCTGCAAACTCACCCGACGGGTAATTGAATGGAATACAGCATCTGAGTGGAAGTGCCTGGGCCTGTAGCGGGTGAGAGTGGCGCTCGATGAGTGTTCACAGAGGACGATCACGGCCGGACGACGCAGGGGGAAGCTGCATTGGCGAGAAAAATCCGGGGAACCCCTGTGCCGTCGGCTCTCGCGATCCATATATTCGACGAGGCGCTACCGGCGGTGTCATCAGGCAGCGCATACAGCACATGATCGTCGTCCAACCACTCGACCTGATCGTCTACACTACGCTCCTCACTGATCGTCGTCTCGCCTCCCGTCGCCATGTTCAGCACCCGGAGATTCCATACCAACCGGCCAAAAGTCGACGTGCGGGACTTGAAGGCCAGTCGCGCATTGTTCGGCGAGAGCGAAGGGCATTCGACACCTTCGTGAATCACCCGCATCGAGCGTTGTTCAATATCTCCATCTACCAAAAAGAAGATACCGCCGGAGTTGAGCGTGGCATAAAAGCGCTCACCATCGGGAGTGAAAGTGACGCCCCAGAAATTGAAGTCCACCTTTCGGAAGGGCTCTCCATCCCGTGTGACCGTAAAAGATTCCAAGTCGCCGAGGACTTCCTTAGTGGAGAGATCGATGATGTTGGTGCGTGTGGAGAAACCGCCGCTGTTGTAGGAATCACCTCTCACAAATACGGTGGTCGCCGCCATTCGGCCATTGCCGGAGATACGCGTACGGCTCGGTGTGCCGGCAAGGTTGAAGGTGTGCAACGGCTTGAGCTCCTGATCGAACATCACCGCGCGGTAGGAAGTAAACACCCCACGGGATGCTTGCAGGCATAAGCCCGAGCCAGCGGATGCATACACCCGCTCACAAGGCAGTTCCGTCACATGCCGAACTCCATCCAATGCATCCAGAGCCACGACAGAAAGCCGTCCGAAAGAAGGCCCCATGGCAGTGCTGCGGAAGAGCAGGTGCGGACGCCGGCGGATCTCAGTCAACTGCTGATCGCCTGTACGCGCCTGCACGCCTGGCGAATCTTGCACGAGCGAGCGCTGGCGTGAATGCAAGGCATACGCCACGATGCCTCCCACGCAAAAGAGGCAGAGCAGAATGAAAAGGATGATCCGGCGAAAGCCAGTGGATGTGCCGGATGATCGGGTAATTGGAAAATCAGACGACATAGCGTTTTGAAGAACTCAGAATCCGGGACGCCATGGCGATCGCGACCACGAGCGCCAGGGTGAAACAGATGGTGGCCGGGCCGATTCCAAACCGGTGCCAGAGCAACCCGAAAGCAATGGAGGCGCTCAAGCGCGCGAGATTCGCCGCCGTGGCGAGCACGGCGAGGCCGCTCCCAGAGTGCTCTGTAGGCAGTACCGATGCAGCCATCGCGGTGAGCACCCCATCAGTCGCGGCGTAATATATTCCAAACAGCACAATCGCCACTACCCCCAGCGACATTCCGTAGCTGGAGGGCAACAGTAAGGTGAGATAAACGAGCAGCAGTGCAACATAGCCGCCTATCAGGATCTTTGTGCGACCGAAACGATCAGCGAGACGCCCCAGAGGTGCAGCAAACACGGCTGTAAAAAGTGACGTTCCCACATAGAGCAAGGGGAACGCCGTAATGGTGAGATCGAGCCGTTTCTGGAGAATGAGAAAGACAAAGCTGTCGCTGACCGTCGCAAGCCCAAGAAGGATGCTCGCCATAACCTGACCGCGAAACCGTGGTTCAATGAGCAGGCGCAGCGCTGTTCTGATTGAAACGTGGCTGATGCCCACATCGCGGTTCCTCGCGCGATATGCGGGAACAAACAGAAAGAGGACTCCGAGCCCGATAATTGCGATGCCAAAGCTCGCCACGAATAGCACGTCAAACTGCCCCGGCATTACGGCCAGCATGGCAAACGCAATGACGGGCCCCAGCATAGCCCCCGCCGCATCCAAGGTCCTGTGCACACCGAAAGCCGTGGACAGTTCGGCCGCCTGGCTGCGTCGAGCAATGAGGACATCCCTCGGCGCCGTACGGATCCCTTTTCCGACACGGTCCAGTGCAACAACGGCCGCAATGGCCCCCCAGGCACTTCCGACTGCAAGGATCAGAATCCGGCAGAGCGCCGACAGGCTGTAGCCAAATGCCGCGATCTCCTTGTGCCGCTGCCAGCGATCCGAGAGCACGCCGGCAAACACACGCACGAGCACAGCCGCGCCCTGATAGATCCCATCCACCAGGCCGAACATCAGCGGACTCATCCCCAGATGCAGCACCAGATACATCGGGAGAATGCTGGAGATCATCTCCGAGGAGATATCAGTCAGCAGACTCGTAAATCCCAGAGCCCACACCGTCCGGTGCACACTGGGGAGACGTCGCCTGGCCGGTTGATCACCTCCTCTTTCAACGGGACATTCAGGACTCTTCTCCGCAATCGCCCCTCCCTCGCGAGGCGCGCGAGGGAGTACCTTGGACCATTCAATCGAATACATGCGGCACCGCGTGACACTACGCCGGCACGAGTTCCGCCGAACGGACGATCGCTGCCTTCAGCCGGTTTGCGATGAACTCCTGCTCATCGTCCGTGAGCTGATGGAACAGCGGGAGAAGGATACACTCGT
Source organism: uncultured Verrucomicrobiales bacterium (assembly GCA_966251085.1). Taxonomy (GTDB): domain Bacteria; phylum Verrucomicrobiota; class Verrucomicrobiia; order Chthoniobacterales; family Chthoniobacteraceae; genus CBINJX01. Next base: position 2,197 of record CBINJX010000052.1, on the reverse strand, counting down.
CCTGGGCGCGCTCGCTTTCGGTAAGTGGCCCGGGTGAGCGCCAGAGTTCCCTCATGTAAGCGGGCTCCCGGTGCGCGCACATGATTCCACGGCGCGTGGCGATACCGTCATCCAGCAGCGATTGCATCACCCGCTCCTGATCTGCCGAGGCTGGCAGGCCGACCGCAAAGCTTTGCCAATTACTGCGGGCCCATTCCGGCTCAACCGGAAGGCGCAATCCGGGAATATCGGCGAGCAGGATTCGATAAGTTGCCGCTTTCTCCCTTCTCCGGGCCACTAATTCCGGTAGTCGCTTCAGCTGTTCACGCCCGATCGCAGCCTGCATATCGGTCATCCGGTAGTTGTAACCGATCTCCGGATAACTCTCGAAGATCACCCTGTTTGAACCATGGCGAACGGTGTCCGGCACCGACATGGAATGTTGGCGCCACAAGCGGAACTTTGCATTCCACTCCGGATGTTTCGTCGTGATCATGCCTCCGTCGCCGGTGGACAGGATTTTGCGCGGGTGAAACGAGAAACATGCGGCATCGCCATGGGGTTTACCGATCCGCTCCCATTGGCCGTTCCAGAGGATTTCACTCCCGATGGCGCACGCGGCATCCTCGATCAACGGCACTCCATAACGCTGCGCCACATCGACCAAACGGCTCATGTCGCACGGCATCCCGATCTGATGAACGCAGAGGATCGCTTTGGTCTTTGGACCTATCGCATCCTCTACCAGGACCGGGTCGATGTTATACATCTCCGGATCGATATCGACGAAGACCGGAACCGCACCGCAGTAACGGACGCTATTGGCAGTCGCGATATAGGAGTGGCTGACCGTGATGACTTCATCCCCTTCCCTGACGCCGGCAGCAAGCAGGGCCAGGTGAAGGGCAGTCGTACAATTAGAGACCGCGCAGGCATGAGTCGCGCCGACGGTAGTGGCGAAGTCGCGTTCGAACGCGGCAACTTCGGGGCCTTGGGTGATCCAGCCGGAGAGAATGACGCGGCGAACCGCCTCAACCTCCCGCTCATCGAGTGATGGTTTGGCAATCGGAATCATGACACGAGAGAACGGTTACGAGCATCCGAGGAAGCCAGGCTCCCGATTACGCGAGTTGCCGCAGAATTCATGGTAGAATCATCAGTTGGTTCCAGCCGCGCTTTCGACCACCACTCCACGAGGCTTCGCAGCCCTTCCTCCAGGGACACCTGCGCCTGGAAACCCAACCGGCGCTTTGCCTTTTCTACATCTGCCAGCCGTCGCCACACCGGCGTCGCCTTCCGAGCAGGGCCATACTCGGGAGGCAGATCCACGCCCATGACCCGCCCCAGTGTTTCCGCGAGTTCCGTCAGGCTCGTCTCCACACCGCTTGCGACATTGATCACGTCATCCGTAATGGACGAATTCGCAGCGATGCTGTTTGCGCGGGCCACGTCATCCACAAAGACGAAATCCATCGTCTGGCTGCCGTCGCCCAAGATTAAGCACGGCTGACCAGCGGCCAGCCGTTCCATCCAGCGAATCATCACCTCAGTATAGACGCCGAATGCATCCATGCGCGGGCCATATACATTAAAGTAGCGCAGTGCGACATAGTTCAGCCCGTACATCTCGTGGAAGCTGCGGAGCAGCCCTTCGCCATATAGCTTCACCGCACCGTAGATTGTCCGGTTTCCATAACCGTGGTGGTTTTCCTCTGTAGGGAAGCATTCCGCCTGGCCATAGATGGAAGCCGAGGAAGCATAGACAACTCGCTTCACGTTGGCCAACACGGCAGCTTCAAGAATGTTCAATGTGCCTGTCGCCAGAACGTCGTGGGCACGCCGGGGATCTTCCGCACACTGGGTGATGCGGATCGCAGCTTCGTGGACAACGATGTCGATCCCTTCCATGACTTCGCGCACGAGTTTCGTATCCCGGATGTCCCCCTCAATACACATGACTTTTCCGGAGGTGGCTGCCGACTCGAGGTTCTGGATCCTTCCGCGTGTGAAGTTATCAAGGACAACAATCTCCTCATATCCTTCGGCGATTAAACGGTCGGCAATGTGGGAGCCGATCAGTCCGGCACCTCCTGTGATTAGGGCTCTTTTGTGGTTCATGTGTTTTGTGCGTCAGGTTGAAAATCATCCCGCCAGCGAACGAACCGGGCTGGCACTCCGGCGACGATGGAGAAAGGCGCGACATCACGCGTCACCACCG